>DASYUP010000053.1:0-16510 GCA_036001185.1 Thermoanaerobaculia bacterium | reverse complement strand
TAGGGGCGCCGATCGCGTGGCTCGAAGCGCCGGCCGCCCTCGTCGATGAGCCGATCGGCCTCGGCCGAGCGGTAACGACCGCGGTTGGCCCCCGCCGGCGGGATCGACGCCGAGTGGAAGAGGTTGCGGTAGAGGTCGGGCTCGGCGACGCCTGTCCAGGTGAGGCTGAACAGCTGGAAGCTGCCGCGTTTGACGTCGGCGTAGAAGGTGGCGAACTCGTAAGAGCGGATCTCGGCCTCGATGCCTGCCTCGGCGAGCATCGCCTGGATCGCCTGCGCCTGCAGCAGCGAGAGGTCGTTGTTCGAGACCTTGTAAGTGAGGCGCAGCCGCGGCTCGGGGCCGGCTCCGTCGGGATCGTGCCAGCCAGCCTCCTCGAGCAGCCGCGCCGCCGCCGCCGGATCGTGGGGGATGGGAGGCAGGGTCTCGTCGCGCGCCCAGTTGCCTGGCGGCAGCAGGGTCTCGGTGGGGCGGCCCTGGCCGCGCCAGACGGTGCGCACCAGCCGCGGCCGGTCGATGGCGAGCGCCAGCGCCTGGCGCACGCGCACGTCACCGGTCACCCGGTCCTCGAGGTTGAGCCCGAGGTAGACGTAGGTCGAGCCGGGGCTCTGCACGACGCGGAAACCGGGCTTGTGGCGAAAGAGAGCCACGGTGTCGGGAGGGAAGTCGTTGACCACCAGCTGCACCGATCCCTTCTCGAGCTCGAGCGCACGCACCGTGGCGTCGGGCACCTCACGGAGAACCACGCGGTCGAGGCGAGGCCGGCCGCCGACGTAGCCATCCCAGGCGGCGAGCACCACGCGCTCGGCGCTGCGGCTGACGAAGTGGAACGGTCCCGAGCCGATCGGGTGGCGCTCCATCACCTCGGGCGAGGTGCCGGCGGGGAGGATGCCGGTGCCGGCGGTCAGGTTGTAGAGCAGTGCGCCCGATGGCTCGCGCAGCACGAAATCGACCGTCGCCGGCTCGACGGCGACGACGCGGTCGAGCGCTCCGAAGGACGCCTTCTTCGGGCTCTTCACGCTGCCGTCGAGGATGGTCTGATAGGTCCACGCCACATCCCTGGCCGTGAGCGCCCGGCCGTCGTGGAAGCGCGCGCCGGGGCGCAGATGGAAGCGGTAGCGGCGGCCGCCGTCGAGCACTTCCCAGGAGGTGGCGAGGCCGGGCACCAGCGTACCGTCGGGCCGCTTGTCGAGCAGCCCCTCGAGGACGAGCTCGCACACCCATTCCGATCCCTGGTCGGTGCCCAGGCGCGGGTCGAGCCGCGTCGGCGCGCTCGCCAGGCCGACCACCAGCTCGTTGGCCCGCGGCGGGGCGGGGCGGCGAGCGCCCGGGCAGCCAAGGGTGGCGACGGTAGCGAGCGCGGCGACGGCGACGAGCGCGCGGGCAGGCAGCGACGGGCGCATGGGCGAGGGTGGACGCTACCAGGCGGTCGCTGTTCCCGCGAGGACGGCGAGATGACGCGGCGGGTCTGCGGCGGTGGCGAGGGTGGCACGTTCGTCATCGCGAGGGTGCGGAGCGACGTGGCGATCTCAGCGTCGAGATCGCCACGGGCCCTGCCGGCCCTCGCGATGACGGAGGTGGGGCCCTGCGGGCCCTGGCGATGACGGAAGTGGGGCCCTGCGGGCCATCGCGATGACGGGGCCGGGCCGGCAAGGTCGTCATCGCGAGGAGCGGAGCGACGCGGCGATCTCGACGCCGAGGTGACCGCTGCTGCTAAGATCCGCGCCGCGGTCGCTGCCGGCCGCGAACCGCATCAATCGCAGTCTTCTGCCCCGCCACTTGCCGCGAGGGATCCCGATGCGCCTCCCGACGCCGCTCCCCCTGCTCGCCTGCCTCGCGTTTGCCCTTCTCGCGCCCGCGGGTGCGGCGCTGGCCAAGGAGACGCCGAAGACGGTGATCCTCGGCTTCGACGGCGCTGACGCTAAGCTCACCGAGCGTTGGATGAACGAGGGCAAGCTGCCCAACCTGGCACGGCTGCGCGCCGAGGGGACCTTCGCGCCGCTGCGCTCGACGATTCCCTCGCAGACGCCGGTCTCCTGGTCGACCTTCGCCACCGGTCTCAATCCCGGGCGGCACGGCATCTTCGACTTCCTGAAACGCGACGTCGCCACCTATCGCCCCGAGCTGGGGCTGGTGGTGGAGAGCCAGGAGCCCTTCCTCTGGGGCAGCCGCACGCCGGTGGTGCTGGGGCTGGGGCTCGGCCTGCTGCTGACGCTCATCGTCTTCGGGCTGCTGCGCCTCTTCCGCCTGCGGCCGCGCTGGGCGATGGTGGTGGGCGTGGTTGCGGGTGCCGCCCTCGGCGTCGGCGCCGGCGTCGCCGCCGCCCGCTGGCTGCCAGTCAACCGGCCGGTGGCGCGCAACCCGCGCCAGGGGCAGACCTTCTGGGAGGTGCTCGGCAAGGGCGGCGATCACGTGCGGGTCTTCCGCCTGCCGCAGAACTTCCCGCCCAAGCCGTACGAGCACGGCGAGCTGCTCACCGGCCTCGGCACTCCCGACGTCTCGCTGCGCATCGGCAAACCGTTCTACTTCACCTCCGAGCTCTTCTTTCACCCGCGCGGCGGCGGCGACTTCTCCGCCGAGGTGGTGGAGCTGGTCGACAACAAGGGGCGCATCGAGACCGAGATCAAGGGCGCCCGCGACACCCTCTTCGCGCAGAAGGGCGACGTGCACTACATCTACCTGCCGATGGTGCTCGACGTCGCCCCCGACAAGTCTCATCTGGGGATCGAGGTGGCGGGCCAGAAAGTGACGCTGCGGCCCGGCGAATGGAGCGACTGGGTGCGCTTCCCCTTCAAGTTCAACCCGCTCATCACCGTGCACGGCATCGGCCGCTTCCGCCTGCTGTCGCTGCAGCCCGAGGTGCGGCTCTACCTCTCACCCATCCAGTTCGATCCCACCGACCTGCCGCCGCTGCTGTCGATCACCACGCCGCGCAAATACGTCGACCACCTGACCGACAAGTTCGGCACCTTCAAGACCATCGGCTGGGCGATCGACACCTGGTCGCTCAACGAGGGCACCATCGACGAGGGGGTCTTCCTCGAGGACGTCAAGTTCACCCGCGAGAAGGAAGAGCAGATGCTCTACGGCCTGCTCGCCGAGGGCGACCGCTGGGACGTGCTCATCCACTACTTCGAGTTCACCGACCGCGTGCAGCACATGATGTGGCGGCTGTTCGATCCCCAGCACCCGCTGTACGACGCCAAGCTGGCGGCCAAGTACGGCGGCTCGATCCTCGCCGCCTACCAGGACATGGACCGCATCGTCGGCGAGACGATGAAGCGGCAGCCGCCGGGCACCCACCTGATGGTGGTTTCCGACCACGGCTTCGCCTCCTTCCGCTGGGCGATGAACTACAACACCTGGCTGGCGAAGAACGGCTACATGGGGCTCACCGGCGAAGACGCCAAGCGGCAGAACCTCGAGGCGCTGTTCGACCAGGGCGACTTCTTCACCAACGTCGACTGGAGCAAGACGAAGGCGTACGCCCTCGGCCTGGGCAACATCTACATCAACCTGCAAGGGCGCGAGGCGAAGGGGATCGTGCAGCCGGGCGCCGAATACGAGGCGCTGCGGCAGGAGATCAAGGCCAAGCTCGAGGCCTTCGTCGACGAGAAGACCGGCCTCCACCCGGTGGCCCACGTCTTCACCCGCGAGGAGGCCCACAACGGCGTCTTCGACCCGGCCCTCATCCCCGACTTGATCCCCAGCAACAGCGAGGGCTACCGCGTCGGCTGGCAGGACACCCTCGGCGGCATCGGCAAGGAGGTCGTCGAGAACAACGACCAGTACTGGAGCGGCGACCACTGCTCGGTCTACCCGCCGCTGGTCAACGGCATTCTGTTCAGCAGCCGCAAGCTGGTGACGGGGCCGCGGCAGCCCTACATCGCCGACATCTTCCCCACCATCGTCGAGAGCTACGGGCTCACGCCGCCGGGCGACCTCGACGGCAAGAGCCTGCTGCCGCACTGAGTTCGGCAGGGTGGCCTACGGCGAGGTCGCGGACCAGCGGCTGGTGTCGGCGGTCTCAAAGCCGTCGTAGAACATCCCGGATGCCTGCACCGAGACGTCCTCGAGCTCGCCGCGCGGCAGAAAGCCGACGGCGGGATCGAGCCGGGCGCCCTCCCAGGCGCCGCCTTGGAGCCGGTACTGGAGAAGGATGGCCGGTGCCGCGAGTTGGTTACCCACCAGGCCCCAGGTGTCGAATCCGCCGTAGCCGAGGAGGTCGAAGGTGGCGCCCCAGCGACGCACCCAGGAAAAGGCGTTGAGGTCGAGGCGGCGATCGATGCCCGCCGGCGCGGTCTTGCCGAGCAGCGTGCA
Source organism: Thermoanaerobaculia bacterium (assembly GCA_036001185.1). Classification (GTDB taxonomy): domain Bacteria; phylum Acidobacteriota; class Thermoanaerobaculia; order Multivoradales; family JAIOJS01; genus DASYQD01. Next base: position 12,193 of record DASYUP010000053.1, on the reverse strand, counting down.
GCCGTTGCCGGTGTTGAAGATCGCCATCTCGTCATCGAAGACCGTCTGCGACTGGATGAGCTGGGTGGTGTCGAAGGAGATGTAGACGTTGGTGCCGCCGAAGAACGGATTGGGCAATGCTGCCACGGCGTCGGCATTGGCGCCGGGGGCAATCCCGCAGAGCGTGGCGTTGAAGACTCTGTTGTAGGCAGCGCCGTCCCAGCTCATGATGTCCGCCGGGTGGACGGCGATGCGCGTCCGACGAAAGGGCACCGTCGTCCAGTCCTTGACCGAGAACCAGATCTCGGTGGGGCTGATCCACTCCAGGGCGTCGATGTCGGCGTCGGCGGCGAGGCCGACGTCGATCCTGTTGGCGGGCTGCCCTGACAGCCAGAGGATGCTCTCGTCGGGAAGGGGACCGAGTGGGGAGAGCAGCCAAGTGTCGTAGGTGCCACGCACCGAGGCCACGGAGTCGATGGCCCCCGGGGGCGCCTGGGCCGAGCTGGCCATGGCGAAGGTCAGGCCGGCGGTGAGGCCCAGCCCTGCCGCGCGAGCGCGGGCAAGCCATTGGTGGTGAGAGCGTTTCATGGCGCGCCTCCTCCTCAGCAGGCCGAGCCGTTGCAGGCGTTCTGCCCGAGGCTCACGTTGCCGCTGAGCCAGGGGCCAGCACTGTTGCCGGTGAGCACGCTCTGCAGAATGACGGTGTCGTAGGTGAACACCGCTGTGGTCACGCCATAGAGGACGTTGTTGGCAGCGACGCAGCCGTAGGCTGCGCCACCGATGCCGGAAGTGCGGTTGCCGTTGGCGACGCTGAAGTGCGCCGAGAGGGAGACGTCCGACTGGTAGCCGCGGCGGCCGTTGCCCCAGGAGATCGACTCCTCGACGGCGCTGTACTGGTCGCCGTAGAAGCCGTTGGCGTTGTTGGCGACGAAGGTGCTGCCGGTGACCACCGTGTAGCGGTAGGTGTGTGCGCCGTCGCCGCCGTTGGCGAACACCATGGAGTCGGTGAGGATCCCGCCGCTGCTGTAGCTTCTGAGGCCCTCGCGGCCGTTGTTCCAGAGGCGCATGCGCTCGACGCGCAAGCCATCGTCGAGCGCGAGGCCGGCGGCACCGAAGCCCGCCACCGAGCCGTCGTGGACGGCGGTGCCAGGCTTGGTGGCGAGGACGCCGTAACCGCTGCCGACTGGAAGGCAGGTGGTGGGGAAACCCGAGCAGGTCGTCGCGCCGAAGAGGCCGAAACCGTTGAAGTCGAGGTCGACGTCGGCGGCGTCCACCTGGATCGCCGTCACGTTCTCCGGAGTGGGGAGGTTCTTCACCGATAGGTTCGACGTAAGCCGGTACTCACCCGGCTGCGAGATCGTCACCGGAAAGCCGCCGGTATCACCAGGGAGGCAGCCGCCGGTCACGGCACAGGTCTGGTTGATCTCGAGGACGGCGGCGCCAGCCGCCGCGCAGGTTGCAAGAAGCGAAGCGCAGGCGATGAGGCGGGGAAGGCGTAGGGACAGTCGCATGGTCACATCTCCTCTTCAGCACGCCCCGCCGGCGTAGCACGCGTTTTGGCCCAACGACAGACCGCTGCCGCCGACCACGGGCTGGCCGCCGTAGGTGAGGATCAACCCGCTGTAGGCGGCCTGCTGTCCGCAGAACAGGTACGGGGTGCTGCTCCCTTCCGCGCGGCTGTGCAACACCGAGCTGCCGGCGCCGACCCAGATGGCTTTTCCATCGCCCCAGGCCTCCACGTGGGTGAGGCGTGAGCCGAGGCCGGTGTACGCGGCGCCGGCGATGCCGGTCTCGACGACGACGGTCTGCAGCTGCGCCGCGTCGCCGGTGCTGACGCCGCCGAGGGCGTCTTCGGCGACCGAGCTGTCGAACAGCGAGCCGCCGACGCCGCCGGTGTAGACCCCGGCGCCGCCGCTGCGCAACACCAAGAGCCCCGAGAGGCGGGCGACAGCGCCGATAGCGACAACCGCCGTGCTCCCCATCTGGCCCAGGCGCACCCGCTCGATGGTCGCCAGGTCACCCTCGGCGTAAACACCGTTTCTGCCGAAGCCGGTGATGCTGCCGTCGTGCACCCGCAGGGCGAGGGCGGCGCTCGTTCCCCGCACCCCGTCGCCGGTGCCGCCGCTCGGCGTACAGCTCCCGGGGGCGCCCGTCGCGCAGATGACCGGCCCGTGCAGGGCGAAACCGCCGAGGTCGAGGTCGACGCCGGGGGCCGCGACCTGCACGGCGGTCACGTTCTCCGGAGTCGGCTCGGCTCTGACGTCGAGGTTGCTGGTCAGCACGTAGGCACCCGGCTGGGTGATCTCGATGGGCCAGCCCGGCGCATCGCCAGGGAAGCAGCCGAAGGGGGCGCAGATCTGGTCGACGGCGACCCGCCCGTCGCGGGGGCCGCGGGCCGCCGCCGCGCCGGCGAAGGCCAGCGAGAGCCCACCGAGGGTGAGCGCCACGAGGGCGCGTGGGGTTCGATGCGCGCGCATGGTGGACCTCCTCAACACGCGGCGCCGTTGCAGGCGTTCTGGAGCAACGAGCCGCCACCGAAGATGGTGGCGCCGTTGCCCGACAGCACGTTCTCGCTGTAGGCGCTGGTGTTGACGTCGAAGAGGAGGCCCCAGATGGCGTTGGACGACACCGCGTTGCCGAAAACCAGCGAGCCGCCGGCCGTATCGTGGAGGCCATGCTCGTGGTTGCCGGCGATAACGTTACGGGCGTAGATCGAGAAGCCGCCGCCGGTGATGCCGTCCATGCGGTTGCCGTAGATCGAGTTGTCGATCAGCAGGTTGTCGCCGAAGGCGAAGATGCCGCGCCCGCCGTTGCCGTAGGCGGTCGAGCGACGCACCATCCCAGCGGCTCCCACCTCGATGCCATGGCTGCCGTTGCCGTAGGCGCTGACGCCGACGATCTGGTTGCCGGCCTGGGCGGCGAAGATCCCCTCTACCGAGTTGGACCACACCGTGAGGTCTTGGAGGCGCGTGAAATCGGCGGAGGACACGATGCCGTGGCCGAAGCCGGTGATGCTGCCGTTGCGCACCACCGCGCCCTGGCTGACGATGCGTACGCCGGCGCCGTTGTTGACCGGCGAGCAAGTGTTCGTGGTGCCACCGCTGCAGACGCTGGAAGAGATGAGCTGGAAGCCGGCGAGGTCGAGGGTCACCGCCACCGCCGCGATGCGGATGGCGTCGACGTCGCCCGCCACCCGCGCGTCGAGGTTGCTGGTGAGCTTGTAGCTGCCCGGGTTCGTGATCTCGACCGGGAACCCCGGGCTGTCGCCGGGAAAGCAGCCCACGCCCACGCAGGCGGCATCGATCTCGACCACGCCATCGGCGGCGACGGCGGGCGCGATGCCGAGCAGTGCAGTGGCGAGGCCTGCACTCAAGTGGTAGAGAAACCGGTTCGTGCGGCTCATGACGGCCCTCCCAGAAGCGGCGCCGCGGAGTTGCGGGCGCCACTCAGAGAAGGGAACGCAGGAAGCCGCCGGCCGCGGCCAAGAGACCGCGGCCGGCGGCGGGGCGGCGCCGCACCGCGGGAGCCGAGCTGCGATCACGGCGAGGTCGCGGCCCAGCGGCTGGTGTCGCCGGTCTCGAAGCCGTCGGCGAAGCCCGCGATCTGCACCGACACGTCCTCCAGCTCGCCCGCGGGCAGGGCTCCGACGAAGGCGGGGTCGAAGCGAGGGCGCGCCCAGACATGGCCCTGCACGCGATGCTCGAGAAGCTCGTTGGGGGCGGCAACCGCGCCGCCTACATTGGCCCAGGTGTCGAAGGTGAGGTAGCCGAGGAGCTGGGAGGGCTGAGCCCAGGTGCGGGCCCAGGAAATGCCGGTCACGTCCAGCCGGTGATCCATTCCCACGAGGGCGGTCGCGAAGTGGGTCGAGCAGCCGGTGTTGGTGTTGAGAATCACGAAGTCGTCGTCGCGGATGGGCACTCCCTGGTCCATGAAGCCGGTATCGAACGAGAGGTAGATGTCGGTTCCCCTCAGGGGGTTGCTCAGCGCCGCCAGGGCGTCGACGTTGGCTCCCGGCGGGAAGCCGCAGGCCGCGGCGGAGAAGATCTTCGTGAAGCCGAACGGACCCGTGCTCACGACGTCGGCCGGGCCGATGGCGATGGGGGCCCGGCGACCGGGGACCGTCGTCCAGTCCTTGACGGAGAACAACACCTCGCCTCCGAGCCACTCCAGAGCGTCGACGTCGGCCTCGGCCGGCAGGCCGAGATCGAGCCTCTGCGGTGGCAGGCGCGAGAGCCAGAGGACGCCCTCGTCGGACAGGGGCCCGACCGGAGAGAACAGCCAGGTGTCGTAGGTGCCGCGCACGGACACCACGGTGCCGGTGGCGGCTTGCGCGAGGGCGGGCAGCGCCGCGAGCAGCCAGCCGGCGAGACCGAAGGCCAGGCGGCGGGCGCCGCGCGGCGGCGCGTGACGATGGATCTTCATGGCGCGCCTCCTTGCTCAGCAGCTCGCGCCGTTGCAGGCGTTTCTGCCCAGGCTGAGGCCCCTGGCCGGCCAGGAGCCCGAGCCATTGCCGGTGAGCACGCTGGTCTTGACGATGGCCTCGTTGGGAAACCCCGCCGTGACGCCGTAGGTCGTGTTGCCGGCGCCGACGCTGGCCTCGGCGAGCCCGGACAGGCCGCCATTGCCGTTGTCGTTGCCGACGCTGAAGGCGACGTCGAGGTCGATCTCGGCCCAGAAGCCGACCCTGCCGTTGCGCCAGGAGATGGACTCCTCCACCTGGGTCGCCTGCCGGCCGTTGAGGCCGTCGTGATTGTTCTGGCCGAAGACGCAGCCGGTGACGACGGCGTAGCGAAAGGTCTGGGCGCCGTCACCGCCGTTGCCGAAGATCGCCGAGTCACGGAGGACCCCGCTCGCGCCGAACGCGAGGAGCCCGCCGCCTCCGTTGTTCCAGAGGTGAACCCGCTCGACGCGGAAGCCGTTGCTGAGGGAGACACCGACGCCGCCGAAACCCACCACCGAGCCATCGTGGACGGAGGTGCCGGTCCCACCGCTGACGCTGCCGACACCATGGCCCTGGCCGGTGGGGGAGCAGGTCGTCGGCGAGCCGGAGCAGGTCGTCGTGCCGAACAGCCCGAAGCCGTTGAGGTCGATGTCCATGTCGTCGACGGCGACGTCGATGGCCGACACGTCTTTCGCGTTGGCGGTCATCGGGATGCTCAGGTTGGAGGTCAGCCGGTAGGCGCCCCGTTGGGTGATCGTCACCGGGAAGCCGGCAGCGTCGCCGGCAAAGCAACCGCCGGTGAGGGCGCAGGTCTGGTTGATCTCGAGAACGCTGGCGCGGGCAATGCCGCCGGTCGCGGCGGCCAGAGCGCCCAAAGCGCAGAGCAAGGCGATGCGGAAGCGCATGGGGGTGATCTCCTCCTCAGCAGCGGTTGTTGGCGCACTGGTTCTGGCCGAACGACAGGCAGCTGCCGTTGACTTCGGGTTGGACGCCGACGTGCATGTTGAGGCCGTTGTACCCAACGTTCGGACCGCAGTCGAGGATCGGCGAATCCGAGTCCAGGGTGCTGTCGAGCACCAGGCTGCCGTTGCCGGCGAAGATCGCCTGGGATCCCTGCACGCTTAGTCCCGCGAGGCGCGACGCCGAGCCGCTGGTGATCCCGATCGCCCCGGAGCCGCGACTGTTGAGGGCGTTGGTCTGCACCTGGGCGAAGCCGGCGGTGGCCACCGCGGCGGAGACGGCGCCGATCGAGCTGTCGAGCACGGCGCCGAGGTCGCCGGTGATTTTGACGCCGCCGCCGCCGCAGAAACCCACCACCACGTTCGAGATGCGAGCTCCCAGGCCGCCACCTACGACGGTCACGGCGGTGAGGCGCATGTGGGCGAAACGAACCCGCTCGATGTTCAGCAGGTTGGCGGCGGCGACGACGCCGTTGCCACCGAAGCCGGTGATGTTGCCGTCGTGCACGTGCAGGGCCGTGGCGCTGGCGGTCACCCGCACGCCGTCGCCACTGCCGCTGGCCGGCTGGCAGGTCACGGGCCAGTCGTCGACGCAGGAAGCGGGGCCGTGCAGGGCGAACCCGCCGAGGTCGAGGTCGACGCCCGAGACGCTGACCACCACGGCGGTGACGTTCTCCGGGCTCGGTTGGCCGGTGACGTCGAGGTTGCTGGTGAGCACGTAGGCGCCGGGTTGCGTGATCTCGACCGGCCATCCCGGCGCGTCGCCGGGGAAGCAACCGAAGGCGACGCACACCTGGTCGATCGGCACGCGGCCGTCCCGGGGGCCGCTGGCGGCCCGCGCCGGGCCGCTGGCGACCAGCCCCAGGCCGCCGCAGAGCACCGTCAAGACGGCGAGAGGGTTCGTTCTGTTCATGACCAACCTCCTCAGCAGGAGGAGCCGTCGCACGCGTTCTGGCCGAGCGACAGCCAGAAGGAGGTGCCGCCGCTGGCGGTCAAGGTGTTCTCGGTGAAGGCACTGGTCGGCACGAGGCTGATGAGAGCGATCGGGTTGTTCGCCAGCGCGTTGCCGAAGGCGAGCGAGCCGCCGCCCTGGTCGCGTACCCCCTCGCTGCCGCTGCCGGCGATCACGTTGCGGGCGAAGAGCGACTTGCCGTTGCTGAGGATGCCCCACAGACCGTTCTTGAAGATGCTGTTGTCGATCAGCAGACAGCTCTCACCGGTGGCGATACCCGCGGTGCCGTTGCCGTAGGAGGTCGAGCGGCGCACCATGCCGGCGTTGGCGATGGCGATGCCGATGCCGCCGTTGAGGAATACGGTCGCGTTGAGGATCTGGGAGCCGGCGCTGCCCGCCGAGATCCCGGTGCCGCTGTTGGAAGAAACCACCAGGTCCTGGACCCGCGTGTATTCGCGCGAGGAATCGATGCCGTTGCCGAAACCATTGATGGCGCCGTTCTTGATCGTCGCGCCGACGTCGACTACCCGCACGCCGGCGCCATTGGCGCTGGACGCGCAGCTCACCGGCGGCCCCGAGCAGGAGACCCCGCCGATGATGGAGAAGCCGGCGAGGTCGAGCGTCACCGCCTTGGCCTGGATGCGGATGGCATCGACGTCGCCGGCGGCGCGGGTGTCGAGATTGCCGGTGAGCTTGTAGCTTCCGGGGCCCATGATCTGCACGGGGAAGCCCGCGCCGTCGCCCGGGAAGCAGCCGATGTCGACGCAGCCGGCGTCGATCTCCCACACGCCGTCGGCGGCCGCCGCCGGCAGGGAGCCCAGCAGCAGGGCGGCAAGGCACACGGTGAGTGGAACGAGCAGTGAGTGCGGTCGGCTCATGGCGGCCCTCCTCGAGCGCGCCGCGGGGTTGCGGGCGCCTTCAGGGGAGGGAACGCAGAACGGCCGCGGCCGCGGCCAGCCCACGCGCTCCGCGCGACGGGGCGGCGCCGGCCGGCCTCAGGCCGGGCGCGTCATGCGGTCGTAGAGGAAGGCGCGGGCCCGCCGCCACTGCCGCCGCACGGTGCGCTCGGAGCTGTCGACCAGGCCGGCGATGAGCGCGAACGGCAGGCCGGCGAAGAAATGCAGCTCGACCAGCCGGGCGAGGTCGGCGTCCTGCGCCGCCAGGCCGTCGAGCGCCTCGTCGAGCGCCAGCCACTGCTCCGGCCGCTGGGGGGCGACCAGGTCCTGGTCGTCGAGCGCCGTCAGATGGGCCCCCGCTCCGCGGCGCCCGGCGACGCGGCGCCGCACGTCGTCGATGAGGATCTGACGCATGATCCGCGCGGCGAGCGAGAAGAAGTGGTGGCGGTCGGCGACGGTGAGGCGCTCCGCCTGCTCGAGCCGCAGGTACAACTCGTGGACGACGACGGTGGTCGAGAGGGTGTTGCCCGAGCCCAGGCGCGTCCGCTGGGCGCTGGCGATGCGGCGGAGCTGGTTGTAGACGGCCCGATACAGCCGGTCGGCAGCCTCACGGTCGCCGGCCCTGGCGGCCGCCACCCACGAAGTGATCGGCTCGGCGGCAGGGTCTTCCAGGGCACCCTCGGGACGGACCATGGAAGACCAGTCTACGCCTGGGCGGAGGCCCGCCCGGCGTGCGTGGCGCGATCTACCGGTGGGCGCCCGCGCGACCCTCCAGCGCCGCAGTCGCTAGCACGGCCCCGCCGACCAGCGACACGCGTTGCCGCTCTCGAAGCCGTCTTGGAAGATGCCGGGAGGCGGCGTCGACAGGTAGGTGGTCGCCTGGATGCTGAACAGCGAGCGGTCGGTGCCGTTGGAGCCGTTGCTCTCCCACGAAGCGACCAGCCGGCCGCGGTTGTGGCTGAAGGCAAGGGCTGGGCTGTCCTGGGCGTTGACGCCGAAGACGTTGACCTGCTCCTGCGCCGCCGGGGCCTCGGCGCTGCCGTCGAAGAGCCGCAGCTGGATGCTGTGCGAGGAGACGTCGGGACCCGGCGAGCCGTCGCTCTGCCATACGACGGCGATGCTCGTGCCGAGGAAGGCGATGGCGGGCGCGAGCTGGTCGTTGTCGGGAAAGTCGTTGACCTGGAAGGCGGGGCCGAGCGCGGCGCCGGTGGAGTCGAAGAGGCGGCCGAGGATGCCGATGCCGTCGCCGTCGGCGCCATTGCTCTGCCAGGCGACGGCGAAGAAGCCCAGCGAGCTCATGGCGACCGTCGGCTCGCCGGTGTTGCCGGGCGCGAGATCGACCGCCAGCTCGCCGCTCAGCGGCCCGGTGGAGTTGAAGCGGCGGGCGCGCACGCGGAAGAGGAAGCCGCCGCCGGGATCGTCGTCGCTGCTCCAGGCGATGACGTAGCCGAAGCCCGGCCAGCCGGCGATCGCCGGCGCGGTCTGCGGGCCGGCGGTGGTGGTGTTGACCTGGAACTGCGCCGCCAGCGGCGCCCCGGTGGAGGAGAAGCGGCGCGCCTGGATGCTGTCGAGTGAGGCGTCGTCGCCGGGAGAGAAGGCGCTCTGCCAGGCGGCGACGATCTCGCTGCCGACCCAGGCGAGCGCCGGCCGCACCTGCGCACCGGTGGTGAAGTCGTTGACCTGCCGCTCGGCGAACAGCTCGGCGCCGGCGGCGGTGAAGCCGCGCATGCGGATGCTCGCCAGGCTGGCGTCCCCGCCCGACGGCGCGGTCTCGCTCTCCCAGGCGACCACCCAGTCGCCGTTGGCGGCGATGGCAACCGCGGGGTGCCACTGAGTGCCGGTAGTGTGGACGTTGACCTGGATCTGTCCGCCTTCCGGCGAGCCATTGGCGTCGAAGCGCTGCGCCTGGATGCTGTCGAGCGACTGGTCGCTGCCGGTGGAGGTGGCGCTCGACCAGGCGATGACGAAGCGGCCGTCAGGGGCGCAGGCGACGGCGGCCTGCCGCTGCATCATCGCGGTCTCGGTGTTGACCTGGAGCTCGCCAATCTCCGGCACGATGGCGGAGGCTCCGCTGGTGGCGAGGAGCGAGGCGCCGAGGACGGCGGGAAGGATGCGCATGGTGAGACTCCATCGGTAAGTTGTCGGTCCGCGCCGCGTGCTGCGCGACTGCGTTCGCCAGCGGGAGCCGCTCAAGGGAAGGAACGCAAGCCGGCGGCGGCGGCGGTCACTCCGACGGCGGGACGGTGTCCGGTTCAGCTCGGCTGGAGCGACGGAAGGGTCTGACCTTCGCGCCGTCGCCAGGCTAGACTGCCCTCCCAACGGTGATAGCTGTGAAGCACTTCGCAGCCACGAGCGCCGCCGCGCTGGTCGCGCTGGCCGTGACGGCGGGGGCGCAGGGCAGCGCCGACACCGACCCCCGCGTCGTCGAGCTGGAGCGCCTGCGTGGCGAGATCGCCCAGCTACAGACGCGGCTCTCGCACGTGCAGAAGCGGGCGCTCTCTCTCGCCGGCGAGCTCGAGCAGACCTCGTTGCAGTTGCAGCTACAGCAGCGGCGCGTCGACGAGGCGCACACGGCGCGCACGCTCAGCGCCGACCGCACGGCGGCCATCGCCGGCGAGGTCGGCCTGCTCGAGCGCCGGCTCGGCGACGTGCGCGCCGACCTGCGCGGCCGGCTCGGCGCCCTCTACCGGCTCGGCCGCGGCGGCTACCTGCGGCTGGTGGTCGGCCTCGCCCCCGGCGCCGAGGTGCTGCCGGCCATGCGCCAGCTGCGCTACCTGGCGCGCCGCGATGGCGAGCTGGTACGGCAGTTCCACGACACGCGCCGTCGCCTCACCGTCGAGCAGCAGGCCCTCGGCCGCGAGCGCCACCGGCTCGAGGAGTGGGTACGCCAGGAGGAGGAGCGCCGCGCCGGCCTCGCCAGCGTGCGCGCCCGCCAGGCGTCGCTGCTGGCGCGTGCCGAGCGCGAGCGCCAGAGCCTGGAGAGCCGCAGCGGGGCGCTCGCCGAACAGGCGGAGAAGCTTTCGAACCTGCTCGCCTTTCTCTACGGGCGCTCCGATGCCGCGCCCACCGGCGCGCCGATCCAGGGTTTCAAGGGTGTGCTCGACTGGCCGGTGGCGGGGCGGGTGGCGGTGCCCTTCGGGCCGCGCCTCGATCCGCGCTACGGTACCCGCGTCCCCCATCACGGCGTCGATCTCGCCACCAACCCCGGCGACGAGGTGCGCACGGTCTTCCCCGGCACGGTGGCTTTTGCGGCGCCGTTCGCCGGCTACGGACAGACGGTGATCGTGCAGCACCCCGGGCGTGGCTTCACCCTCTACGCCGGTCTCGCGCAGGTCCAGGCGAGCTCGGGCGACGTGCTATCGTTGAGCCAGGTCGTCGGCGTGGCAGGCGACTCGCTCTACTTCGAGATCCGCATCGACAACCGCCCCGAGGATCCCGTCCTCTGGCTACGAGAGCAGCGATGACCGGCAACCGCACTCGCTTCATGGTCGTCTCCGCGGTGGTGACGATAGCCCTCTCCGCCGCCTCCTGGCTCGCCGCCGAGGTGCGCAAGCAACCCCCCGAGCCCGACTCGCTCTACAAGTACCTCTCGGTGTTCACCGAGGTGCTCGGCCTGGTGCGCCAGGCCTACGTGCACGACGCCGACGTCGAGCAGCTGATGTCGGGCGCCTACGAGGGCGCCGCCGATTCGCTGGGGCCGTTCACCGTCTACGTGCCGGCCGAGCAGGTGGTCGCCTTCCGCCGGCTGCGCGAGCACCCGGCCCCCGACACCGGGCTCTTCCTGGTGCGCGAGCGCGGCTGGATCTACGTCGCCGGCGTCGCCCTCGGCAGCGCCGCCGACAAGGCCGGCTTCCAGCGCGGCGACCTGGTCTCCAAGATCGATGGCGAGGGCACGCGCGACCTGCAGGTGTGGCAGATCGAGCAGCTGCTCGCGGCCCACGGCGGCGCCACCGTGCCCTTCGGCATCGTCCGCCAGGGCGAGGGCAAGCAGCTCAAGCTTGCCGTCCAGGACGACCCGGCGCTGCCGGCGGTCTCGGTCCAGCGAGTGCGCGAGGTCCCGGTGATGCGCATCGCCCGCTTCGGCCCCGCCACGGTGGCGGCGGTCGAGGGCGAGCTGCGCAAGCTGGGCAAGGGTTCCGGCAAGCTGGCCATCGACCTGCGCGGCGTCGCCGGCGGCGACCCCGATGTCGCCTACCAGGTGGCCGACCTGCTGGCCAGCGGTGACCTGGGGAGCCTGATGGCGCGCGACGAGGTGCGCCAGCGCTTCACCGCCAGCGGCCCGCCGGTGTGGAGCGGACGCGTCGCGGTGCTCGTCGACCGCGGCACGCTGGGCGCCGGCGAGGTGCTGGCGCGGGTGCTGGACGAGGCGGCCGACGCGGTGGTCGTGGGGGAGGCCACCTTCGGTCACGCCGGCCACCAGGCCCAGGTGTCGCTGCAAAGCGGCGCCGTCGTCGAGCTCACCGACGCCTTCTACGCCGGGCCCAAGGGCAAGCCAGTGGCCGAGAGCATCGAGCCCGACCAGGTCGTCGACGAGAGCTCGCGTAAGCTCAACGAGAAGGACCTCACCCTCGACGAGCTGATCCTGCAGCGCGGCGTCGGCGCGCTCGAGAAGCCGGCCGCCGAGCCGGCGCAGAAGGCCGCCTAGCCGTCGAGCGGCGCCGCTCCGCAGCGGATGGCGAGCAGAGGCAGCAGGCAGCGCTCCCGGCGCGGCGGCAACGGCGGCGGCCGCGGTGGCCGCAGTGGCGCCCGGCGACGGGGCGCCTGGCGGGCGCCGAGCTGGCGGCGCTGGGCGCTGCTGGTCGGCGCGGCGGCGATCGCCGCCGCCGGAGTGTGGCTGGCGCTCTGGTGGCGCCGGCCGCCGGCGCGGCCGGTGACGGCGGCACCGCCGGCCGCTAGCCGGCGCGGCACTCATGGACACGAGAAGCCGCGCCGCCCGCGCCGCGCCGCCCCCGCCGGCCCCACCGGT
>DASYUP010000052.1:0-2853 GCA_036001185.1 Thermoanaerobaculia bacterium | reverse complement strand
GCGGCGGCAGCCGTCGCCGGTGAAGTAGAGGCCGGGGACACGCGCGAAGTAGGTGTCGCGGAAACGCTGGTGGTCGCCATAGAGCGTGCGCGCCAGCGCGGGCCACGGCCGCCGCAGGCAGAGGTTGCCGCGCACGCCGTTGCCGGCGAGCTCCTTGCCCTCCTCGTCGACCAGCACCGGCTCGACGCCGAAGAAGGGCAGCGTCGCCGATCCCGGCTTGGGCGGGATCGCCCCCGGCAGCGGGGTGATCATGATGCCACCGGTCTCCGTCTGCCACCAGGTGTCGACCACCGCGCAGCGGCCGTCGCCCACCACGTCGTGGTACCAGCGCCAGACCTCCGGGTTGATCGGCTCGCCGACGGTGCCGAGGATGCGCAGCGACTTGCGCGAGTGCCTCTTCACCGGCTCGTCGCCGGCGCGGGCGATGGCGCGGATGGCGGTGGGCGCGGTGTAGAAGATGGTGATGCCGAGCTCGTCCACCATCCGCCAGTAGCGGCCGGCGTCGGGGTAGACCGGCGTCGACTCGAACATCACCGTGGTGGCGCCGTTGCACAGCGGCCCGTAGAGGATGTAGCTGTGCCCGGTCACCCAGCCGACGTCGGCGACGCAGGCGTAGACGTCGTCCTCGTGGAGGTCGAAGACCAGCTTGTGGCTGAGGGCGGCGAAGAGCAGATAGCCACCGGTGGTGTGCAGCACCCCCTTCGGCTTGCCGGTCGAGCCGGAGGTATAGAGAATGTACAGCGGGTCCTCGGAGCTCATCCACTCGGTCGGCGCGTAGGAGCGCTCGCGCTGCGTCTCCTCGGCGAGCCAGCGGTCGCGCCCGTCGCGCATGGCTACCGCGGCGCCGGTGCGCCGCACCACCAGCACGTGCTCGACGTACTCGAGGCCGGCGATCGCCTCGTCGCTGGTCTGCTTGAGGGGGATCTTCTTGCCGCCGCGCAGGCCCTCGTCGGCGGTGACCAGCACCTTGCAGTGGGCGTCGAGGATGCGGTCGCGCAGGCTCTCGGCCGAGAAGCCGGCGAAGACCACCGAGTGGATGGCGCCGATGCGGGCGCAGGCGAGCATGGTGTAGGCGAGCTCGGGGATCATCGGCAGGTAGACGCAGACGCGGTCGCCCTTCTTCACCCCCAGCCGGCGCAGCACGTTGGCGACGCGTCCCACCTCGCGGTAGAGCTGCCGGTAGGTGATGCGCTCGTACTCGCCCGGCTCGTCCTTGGCCCAGATGATGGCGGTGCGCTCGCCGCGCGTCGCCAGGTGACGGTCGACGCAGTTGAAGCAGGCATTGAGCCGGCCGCCGAGGAACCAGCCGAAGTCGACCTCGTGGAAGTCGCCGTCGGTGACGGTGTGAAAGGGATGGAACCAGGTGAGAGTTTCCGCCTGCCGCCGCCAGAAGGCGTCGGGGTCGCGCAGCGACTCGTCGTACAGCCGCTGGTACTCGGCGAGCGAGCGCACCGCGGCGCCCCGGGCGATGTGCTCCTTGACGGGAAGGGCGTCCTCGATCGGCGGTGCCTCGGTCACCTTCTACCTCCTTGGCCGCGCCGTAGCTAAGCAAAAGCGCGGCCGCGCGGCAAGGGGAGCCGGAGCGGCCGGCGGATGAGCCGGTTTGGCCCTTCTTGGCGCTCCTTTACGAATAGATGCGGTATGGGGCTCGAACGCCCCCTCCAACCCTGATTCGAGAGAGGAGAGTCGCCATGAGTCGACCCCGTGGAAGTGTCGTCGCTGCCCGCAACCCCCGGGGGCCCGCGGTCCTGCTGTTGGGTGCCGCCCTGCTGCTGCTCGCCACCGCCGCCTCGGCGCAGCCCTTCGGCGCCTGGATGACGCTGGTCGGGGACCCCACCAACGGCTGGATCGCCGTACCTCACTCGACCGCTCTCAACCCGACCGGGGCCTTCACCCTCGAGGCCTGGGTGGCGGTCAGCAACAACGTCAGCGGCGAGGACTGCCGCAGCATCGCCGGCAAGGGCTTCCTGTCGACGTGGTGGATCGGGCAGTGCAACGTCGGCGGACAGCCGACGCTGCGCTCCTTCCTCAAGGGGGGCGGCTCGGCGCGCAACGGCGGCATCATCCCTCGCGGCGTCTGGACCCACATCGCCGTCGTCTTCACCGGTTCGCAGCGCCTCCACTACATCAACGGTGAGCTGGCTGCCAGCTTCGCCGAGAGCGGGCCACTGACCAGCGGCACGGCAGAGGTGCGCATCGGCAACGACGCCAACTGGAACCACACCCCGGCCGGCGCCATCGACGAGGTGCGGCTGTGGAACGTCGCCCGCACGCAAACCCAGCTCCGCCAGTGGATCAACAAGCACATCGCCTCGGCGCAACCGGGGCTCATCTCCCTCTGGCCGCTCGATGGCAACACCGCCGACATCATCGGTGGCCACAACGGGGCGGTGGGAGGCAGCGGCGTCGCCGCCTTGACCTTCCCGGTGGCCCTGAACTGCGGCGCCAGCACCGTCAACCAGCTCTGCCTCCAGACTCGCTTCGCCATCACCACCAAGTGGCGCACCAATCCGACGCCCGGTACGCCGACCGATGGCAACGGTTCGTTCGTCGTCGCCAGCGCCAACTCGGGAGTGGGTTGGTTCTTCTCCTCGGACAACTGGGAGCTGCTGGTGAAGGCGCTCAACGCCTGCAGCCTCAACAACCGCTACTGGGTTTTCTCGGCGGCGACCACCGACGTCTTCTACCGCATGGAGGTCTTCGACATCAAGGCCGGCGTCAACAAGATCTACTTCAACTACCCGGGCGCGCCGGCGCCGGCGGTGACCGACACCGACGCCTTCGCCACCTGCCCGTAAGCGACTCGCAAACCGGCCGGACGCTCCGAGTGTCCGGCCGGCCTCGCTCGCTATA
>DASYUP010000051.1:0-9308 GCA_036001185.1 Thermoanaerobaculia bacterium | reverse complement strand
GCAGCTGCAGCGGCGCGGCCGCGCCGCCTGGCAACGGCTGCTTGCCCGCGACGCCTTCTGGATCTTCGCCTTCGTGCTGGTGGGCACCTGGGCGCTGGCGCCCAGCCGGCCCTGGCGGTTCATCCGCCCCGAGGTCGGCACGGTGGCGGCGCGCGACTTCGTCGCCCCCCACGACGCCCTGGTGCTCGATCGCGCGGCGACCGCGGCCAAGCAGCGCTGGGCGCGCGGGGAGGTGCTGCCGGTCTACGACTTCGATCCCGGCGCCGCCAGCCGCACCGTGCAGGAGCTCGAGCGCCTCTTCGCCCTCGGCCGCGCCGCCGGCGAGCAGGAGGGCAGCGATCTGCCGCGCCGGCTGGACGCCCAGGGCGTC
This sequence comes from Thermoanaerobaculia bacterium, assembly GCA_036001185.1. Taxonomy (GTDB): domain Bacteria; phylum Acidobacteriota; class Thermoanaerobaculia; order Multivoradales; family JAIOJS01; genus DASYQD01. The sequence goes on along the minus strand of DASYUP010000051.1, from coordinate 8,938 downwards.
GCCGTGCGGGTGACGCCCGAGCAGCTGCACGTGCTGCGCCGCCATGCCTTTGCGCCACCGCTACTGCAACGCCTGCGCGACGCCGTCGAGCAGATCCTCGGCCGGGGCGTGGTGGCGGGCAAGAACGTGCTGCTGGAGAGTCGCGGCCGCGGCATCCGCGTGCGCGACCTGTCGACCGGTCAGGAGAAGCGCCAGCTCGACATCTACGACTACCTCGACTACCCCGACGAGGTGCACGACGTGCTGGCGGTGCAGCTGCGCGGCTGGACCGATTTCTCGGCGGCCCATCGCGCCGTGCTGCTCGATTTCCTGCTCGCCAACCTCGACCCCAACCTGCACCTCAACCAGAGCGAGACGGTGCGCCGCAAGGACGAGGCGGCCGCCGGCGTCGAGCAGGTCTACAACCGACTGCGCAAGGGGCAGGTGATCGTGCGGCAGGGCGACCAGATCGGCGCCCCGGCCGCGGCGCTGATGGCGGAGCTCGCCGGCGGCGGCCGGCGCGGCTCGCGGGCGCTGCCGGTGCTCGGCACCATGCTGCTGCTAGCCGCCGTGGCGTTGCTGCTGTGGTTGGGCATCCGCAAGGAGCGGGTGGTGTCCACCCGGCGGCCGACGGTGCTCGGCGAGTCGCTGCTGCTGGTGGTCCTCGGCGTGCTGGGCAGCAAGCTCTGCTACCTGCTCGCCACCGGCCTCGCCAATGCCATCGGCACGCCGCCCTTCGATCGCGCACAGACCTACGTGCTGGCCATTCCCTTCGCCGCCCTGGCGCTCATCGGCGCCGCCCTCTACGGCCGCGGCCTGGCGCTGCTGATGGCCCTCGGCTACTCGCTGCTCGCCGGGGTCATCCTCGAGGACGCCGGCTGGGCGATGGTGCTCTACGCCATGGCCGGCTCGCTCGCCGCCATCCTCACTGTCGACCACTACCACTTTCGCCAGCGCTCGGTGCTGCTGCGCGCCGGCGCCGTGGTGGGAGGGGTCAACGTCGCCTGCGTGCTGATGCTGGCGGCCAACGCCGGCGGCCAGCCGCACGGCGTCGAGCTCTTCCTCGAGGTGATGTGCGCCTTCGGCAGCGGCATGCTGGCGGCGGGGGTGGCGAGCTTCTTCATCCCGGTGCTGGAATCGGTCTTCTCGCTCACCACCGGCATCAAGCTGGTCGAGCTCGCCGACACCAACCTGCCGTTGCTGCGCCGCCTCGCCTTCGAGGCGCCCGGTACCTTCCAGCACTCGCTGATGGTGGCCAACCTCACCAAAGCGGGCTGCGAGGAGATCGGCGCCGACCCGGTGCTCGCCTACACCGGCGCGCTCTACCACGACGTCGGCAAGATCTACCGGCCGGAGTACTTCATCGAGAACCAGCGGCCGGGCCACAACCGCCACGACAAGCTGTTGCCCTCGATGAGCGCCCTCATCCTCATCAACCACGTCAAGGACGGGCTCGAGCTGGCGCGCCAACACCACCTCCCCGAGCCGGTGCTCGACGCCATCAGCGAGCACCACGGCACGCGGCTGATCACCTACTTCTTCAACCGGGCGAAGGAGCGTCACGACCCGCAGAGCGGCGAGCTGGTGGAGGAGAAGTTCCGCTACCCGGGCCCGCGGCCGCGCAGCAAGGTGATGGGCGTGCTGATGCTCGCCGACGCCGTCGAGGCCGCCTGCCGCTCGCTCGAGGACCCCAGCCCGGCGCGCCTGCGCACGGTGATCAAGGCGATCACCGAGGACTGCCTGCGCGACGGCCAGCTCGACGACACCGACCTCACCCTCGGCGACCTCAATCGCATCGGCGAGGCCTTCCAGCGCGTGCTGACGCACATCCACCACCGGCGGCTGGACTATCCGGGGTTCGACTTCAACCGCCGGCAGGGGCGGGACAAGGGGACCGTGGGGGAGGCCCCGCCCGGGCCGGCGGCGGCCGGGGCTTAGGGATGCCGAGCATCCCTAGAGGCATGGACGACCCGCCCCCCCGTCTCGACCTGGCGCTCGACAACCCCTGCGGCTATCGCGAGGTCCGGCGGCGGGCGTTGCGCCCCTGGCTGGCGGCGCTGCTCGCCGAGCTGGCGCCGGGTGCGGCGAGCTTCGCCGTGCGCTTCACCAGCGACCGCGAGATGGCCCGCCTCAACCGCGACTATCGCGGCAAGGAGGGCACCACCGACGTCCTCTCCTTTCCCGGCGCGCCCGCCGCTCGCCGCTGGAATGGGCATGCGTCGCAGGAGGGCCCTCACCTCGGCGACGTGGTGATCGCCGTGCCGACGGCGCGCCGGCAGGCCGCCGCCCGCGGCCACGACACCGCACGCGAGCTGCGCACGCTGCTGCTGCACGGCGTGCTGCACTGCCTGGGCTACGACCACGAGCGCGACGACGGCGCCATGGAGCGGCTGGAGCGCCGCCTGCGCCGGCGCTGGCTGGGTGCCGTCGGGGAGAGCCCCGGTGGCTGAGCCCCGGCTGCTCGCCGCCCTCGCCCTGCTCGCGCTGCTGGCGGGGTGGTTGCTCTCGGTGCTGGCGGCGCTGCTCGAGCGCAGCGGCCCCATCCGGCTGCGCCACTGGGCGCAGGAGGCGGGCAGCATCCTGCGCAGCCTCTACAGCCGCACGCCGCGCTTCGAGGCCTACCGCTTCCTGCTCTCGCTCTGCGCTCGCCTGATGCTCGCCTGCTTCTACGGTCTGATGGCGACGACGCTGCAGCGCCTGGGCGTCGAGGCTCCCTTCCTGTGGGCCTTCCTGCCCTTGGTGGCCCTGGTCGGCGCCGCCGAGGTGGTCAACCGTCACCTGGTGGGGCGCCACCCGGAGACGGCGCTGCGCGCGCTGACGCCGCTGCTGCGATGGATGGCGGCACTGCTCGGGCCGCTGCTGCCGCTGGTCGCCCCGCTGCTGCCGGCTACGCCGCAGGAGGAGGAAGAGCTCGAGGAGGCGTCGCGCGCCGAGATCGACGCCTTCATCGACGTCGGCCGCAAGGAGGGGATCCTCGAGCCTGCCGAGGAAGACCTGGTGCGCGGCGTCGTCGACTTCGGCGACACCCAGGTGCACAGCGTGATGACCCCGCGCATCGACATCGTCGCCGCGCCGCTCACCGCCACTCCCCACGAGATCGCCGAGCTGGTGCTCGAGTCCGGGCACTCGCGCATCCCGGTCCACCGCGACTCGATCGACGAGATCGTCGGCATCCTGCACGTGCGCGACGTGCTGCGCGCCATCCTGCGCAACGACCAGCGGCCGATCGGCGAGCTGCTGCAAGCGCCGCACTTCGTGCCCGAGACCAAGACGCTCGGCTCGCTGCTGCGCGAGCTGCAGGAGCGCCACCAGGAGGTGGCCATCGTCGTCGACGAGTACGGCGGCACGCAAGGCATGGTCACCGTCGAGGACCTGCTGGAGGAGGTCTTCGGCGAGATGGGCGACACCGCCGACGGCGGCGGGCGGTTGCGCACGCGGTTGCCGGATGGCAACTGGCGGGTCGATGGCCGCCTGCACCTCGAGGAGCTCGAGGAGATGTTCGGGGTGCGCATCGACGAGGGGGAGTGGGAAACGGTGGGCGGCCTCATCTTCGGCAAGCTCGGGCACGTGCCACGGGTGGGCGACACGGTGCAGTGGAACGGCCTGCGCCTCACCGTCGAGGGGGCCGACCACCGCCGGGCCCGCCGCGTGCGAGTGGAGAGGGCGCAACCGGAGGAGCAGCAGCGCGAGGAGGCGCAGGGTGGCTGAGCAGCGGGCTGGCGGCGAGACCGGTGCGGACGAGCAGGGCGCGGCGGCCACGCGCAGCGGCACCGTGGCGCTGGTGGGGCGGCCGAACTCCGGCAAGTCGACACTGCTCAACCGTCTGCTGGCGGAGAAGCTGGCGATCGTCTCGCCCAAGCCGCAGACGACCCGCAACCGCATCGTCGGCATCTACAGCGAGCCGCGCGGGCAGATCGTCTTCTTCGACACCCCGGGCATTCACCGGCCGCTGCACCGCATGAACCGGCTGATGCTGCAGGAGGCGGAAGCGGCCTTGGAGGGGGCGGACGTGGTGTGCCTGCTGGTGGACGCCGCTGAGCCCTTCGGCAAGGGTGACGCCTACCTGCTGACGACCATGGAACGCGCGCGGGTGCCTCGGCTGCTGCTGCTCAACAAGATCGACCTGGTCAAGAAGTCACGCCTGCTGCCGTTGATCGCCCGCTACGCCGAGGGCGGGCTGTTCGAGGAGATCGTGCCCATCTCGGCGCTCACCGGCGACGGCGCCGAGCGGGTGCTGGAGCTGCTCTTCGCCCGCCTGCCGGCCGGGCCGCCGCTCTACGACCCCGAGCTGCTGACGGTGCACCCCGAGCGCTTCCTGGTCGCCGAGCGGATCCGCGAGAAGGTGCTCGAGCAGACGGCGCAGGAGGTGCCCTTCGCCACCGCCGTGCTGGTCGAGAAGTGGGAGGAGGACGCGGCGAAGGGCGACCCGCGGGGGATCGTGAGGGTCTACGCCTCGATCCTCGTCGAGCGCGAGGGGCAGAAGAAGATCCTCGTCGGCGCCGGGGGACAGCGCATCAAGGAGATCGGCACGGCGGCGCGGATCGACCTCGAGGAGTTCCTCGACAAGAAGGTCTTCCTGCAGCTCCACGTCCGCGTCGAGGAGCGTTGGCGCGAAAACGCCCGCATCCTGGCGGAGCTCGAGCGCGAGGCGAGGCTGGGCTCGTAGAAAGCGAGCTCCCTCCACGAGCCGGCGAACCGAAGCCGGGTAGGGCCGAGCCCACTTCGCCGCGAGGCGATCGAGAAACTGCACCCCTTGACTATCTACAATCGACGCCAGTATTGTAGATAGTCGAGGTATGGGAAAGCCGAGCGACCTGGTGCAGGGGACGCTCGACCTGCTGATCCTCAAGGTGCTCTCGCTCGAGCCCAAGCACGGCTGGGCGATCGCCAAACGCATCCAGCAGGTGTCGCAGGACGTGCTGCAGGTGCAGCAGGGGTCGCTCTACCCGGCGCTGCACCGCCTCGAGCAGCAGGGGTGGATCGGTGCCAGCTGGAGAGTCACCGAGACCGGCCGCCAGGCGAAGTTCTACGCGCTCACTGCGGCGGGCCGCCGGCAGTTGGCGCGCGAGCTCGAGCAGTGGGAGCGGCTCTCGCGCGCTATCGAGCTGGTGACCCGCATGGCCTGAGGGTCCGACCATGCGCCTGCTCGATCGCCTCCGCCTGCGCCTGCGCTCGCTCTTCCATCGCCGGGAGGTCGAGGCCGAGCTGCGCGCCGAGATCGAGTTCCATCTCGAGCAGGAGATCGCCGAGCTGGTGGCGAAGGGCCTCGACCCCCGCCAGGCCCGCAGCGAGGCCCGTCGTCGCCTCGGCGACCTCAGCCGCTACGAGGAGGAGTGCCGCGACGCGCGCCGCACCCAGGGCCTCGACACCCTGCTGCAGGACCTGCGCTACGGCCTCCGCGGCCTGCGCGCCAGCCCGCTGTTCACCGCCGTGGTGGTGCTCTCGCTGGCGCTCGGCATCGGCGTCAACACCGCCATCTTCACCTTGACCGACGCGCTGTTGGTGCGCGACCTGCCAGTACGCGATCCCGACGGGCTGATGGTGATCGGCGACCCGGCGCGCACCAACTCGCTCTCCAGCGGCGGTCTGCGGGCCGACCTGCTGTCGGTGCCGATGTACCGGGCGCTGCGCGAGCGCGATCACGTCTTCAGCGGGCTGCTCGCCAGCGGCCGCACCGGGCGCATCACCCTGGGCGACGAGACGGTGGCGAAGCCCGAGCACGTGCAAGGGCGGCTGGTGAGCGCCAACTACTTCGCCGTGCTCGGGGTGCCGTCCTTCGCCGGCCGCACCTTCGGGGCCGAGGAGGACCGCTACCCCTGCAAGGAGCCGGTGGTGGTGGTCTCGCACGACTTCTGGAGCCGTCGCTTCGGGCGCGACCCGCACCTGGTCGGACAGCGGCTGCTGCTCAACTCGAGCCCGTTCACGGTCATCGGCGTGGCGGCGTCCGGCTTCCTCGGCGACGTGGTGGGCGTGGCCACGGACGTCTGGGTGCCGCTCGGCGCGCAGCCGCAGCTCAACCCTGGCCGCGACTTCCTCTCCCATTGGGACGTCAACTGGGTGCTGCTCATCGGTCGCCGCGCGCCCGGCGTCACGCCGGCGGCGGCGGCCCAGGCGACGCGCGCCTTGTTCTCCCAGCTCGTGGCCACCCGCGCCGACGGCGCCATGGACCCGAGCCTGGTCGCCAACCCAGACGAGCTGCGGGCGTTGACGCTTCCCGTCGCGCCCGGACGGGGCGGCCTCTCCGCCGTGAGGGCGCGCTTCAGCGAGCCGCTGAGCGCCCTCTTCGCCATGGTCGCCGTGGTGCTCCTGGTCGCCTGCGTCAACGTCGCCAACCTGCTGCTCGAGCGCGCCACGGCGCGCCAGAAGGAGATCACCGTGCGGCTGGCGCTCGGCGCCGGACGCCTGCGGCTGGTCCGCCAGCTGCTCACCGAGAGCGTGGTGCTGGCGCTGCTCGGCGGCGCGCTGGGGGTCGTGCTCGCCTTCTGGGCCGACGTCGCCCTGCTGCAGCTCGCCGGCCTGCGCCGCTCGGCTGCTCTCGACCCCTGGCCCAACCTGCGCGTCCTCGCCTTCACCGCCGTGGTGTCGGTCGCCACCGGCGTGCTGTTCGGCCTCGCGCCCGCCTTCCGCGCCACCAGGGTCGAGCTGGCGCCGGCGCTGCGGGAGCGCTCGCGCACGGTGGGCGGTGGCAGGCCGGGGCGCTGGCCGCTGGGGCGCATCCTCGTCGTCTCGCAGCTCGCCCTCTCGCTGCTGCTACTCACCGGCGCCGGCCTCTTCGTGCGCACGCTCTCCAATCTGCGCCGGCTCGATCTCGGCTATCGGCCCGAGGGCATCCTCATGCTGCAGGTCGACCCCGTCGTCGCCGGCTACGAGGGGGACGCGATGGGTCCGCTGGTGAGCGAGCTGCTGCGGCGCCTGCGCGCCGTCCCCGGCGTCACCGCCGCCACCCTCTCGGAGAACGGGCTGTTCAGTGGCACCGAGTCGGGGACGCGGGTCACCCTCGAGGGCGTGCGGCCGGCGATGACCGCGGGCGACGACAACATCGTCTTCTACGACCGCGTCGGCCCCGACTACTTCCGGGTGGTGGGGATCCCGATCCTGCGCGGCCGCGGTATCGGTGCCGGCGACGTCGCCGGCTCCGTGGCGGTGGCGGTGATAAACGAGGCGATGGCGCGCGCCTACTACCGCGGCCGCGACCCGCTGGGCCAGCGCTTCACGGAGGTGGACGGCCCCGGCGTCGTCTACCAGGTGGTGGGCGTGGCGCGCGACGTGCACGATCACGACCTGCGCACGCCGGTGGCGAAGCGGTTCTACCTGCCCCTCCGGCAGTCGCCGCAGACCGCCAGTGCCTTCAACGTCGAGATCCGCACCGCGCGCCCGCGTGCGCTGCTGGCGCCGGTGCGCGAGACGGTGCGGGCGGTCGATCCGCGGATCGCGGTCATCGACGTGGCGCCCCTCGCCGACAACGTCGCCGAGCTGGTGCGCTACGACCACCTGGTGGCCAGGCTGGCGAGCGCCTTCGGGCTGCTCGCCCTGCTGCTGGCCGCAGTCGGCCTCTACGGCGTGGTCTCCCACACCATCGCCCGCCGCACCCACGAGATCGGCATCCGCATGGTGCTCGGCGCCGGGCATCGTGGCGTCCTGTGGATGGTGCTCGCGGACACCATGCTGATGGCGCTGGCGGGGATCGCCTGCGGTCTGCCGGTGGCCCTGCTCGCCGGCCGGGCGGTGACCGACCGCCTGTACGGCATCTCGGCGCACGACCTGCCGACGCTCGCCACCGCCACCCTGGTGCTTGCCGCCGTCGCGGCGCTCGCCGGCGTCGTGCCTGGATCGCGGGCGGCGCGGGTCGATCCCAGCATCGCGCTGCGACACGAGTAGATCGCTAGCGGCCGCACGTCCACCTGCTGCGCTCCCATGGCCGAGGGCCGGCGAGCCGCTGGCGTGGGCTCGGTCATCTATGCAGCAGATGCATGGATTATGTGAAAATATTGAGCTGGCGCGCTGGTGGCGACTGCCTTAACCTCCCTCCCGACGTAACCATGGAGGGCCGTCGATGAACCCCGCGCTGCTGCCCGTAGTCGTCCTCCTCGCCACCGCGGCTCCGGCACCACCGCCGGCCGACGCCGGTCTGCGCTCCTACGTGCGGGCCCGCCAGGTGCTCGACGCCGGCATCGCTGCCCATGGCGGTCCAGCAGCACTGCTGGGGGTGCGTAGCGTCCGCCGCCAGCTCACCGGCGGCTGGACCAACCCGTTCCAGGGGCCACGCCCGTCGGCGCTCGTCGGGCCGTCCCTCGCCATCCCGCCGATCCTCTTCCCTGACGAGCTGCTGAGCTTCGTCGACTACGCCGCTGGACGTTGGTATGAGCGTCTCGAAGAGTCCAACTATTCGGGTGACCACGTCACCCAGGTCGACGCCATCGACGGCGAGACCGGCTTCGACGCGCTGGCCTATTTCGACGAGAAGCCGATCTACCGCGCCTTCGACGCCGCCGAGGTGCGCGCCACGCGCAGCGAGAAGCTGCGGCGCTACCCGGAGGGGGCGCTGAGGATGGCCCTGACGCGGCCGGAGACGCTGCAGTGGGTGGGGGAGGACGAGGAGCTCAGGCGTCGGCAGCAGGTGATCTCCCTCACCGACCCGGCAGGGACGCGCGTGCTGCTCTCCTTCGACGCCGCCAGCGGCCTGCTCACCAAGACCGCATGGCTGCGCGAGCACGCGGTGGCCGGCGACACCTACGGCGAGAACCTCTACCTCGACTACCGTAGAGTCGGGGGGCTGATGCTGCCCTTCCACTACGTCGACCGCGTCGGCGGCCTCGCCTGGCAGCACTTCACGGCCAGCGCCATCGCCCTCGACGTCGACGTCCCCGCCGAGAGCTTCCAGCCGCCGCGCGACGTTGCGCCTGCCCAGCGCGACCCCGACGAGCGTACGGTCGAGCCGCTGGGTGGCGATGCCTATCTC
>DASYUP010000050.1:0-4672 GCA_036001185.1 Thermoanaerobaculia bacterium | reverse complement strand
CCGCGCACACTTGGGGGCGCAGTCCACTTCTTTCAGTGAGGGGATCTACATGGCAGGCATCTTCAAGGCCTACGACGTCCGCGGCGTCTACCCCGGCGAGATCAACGAGGCGATCGCCGAGCGGATCGGCCAGGCCTTCTGGCACGTGCTGGCCACCGATGGCTTCCCCGGCGGCAAGTCGGTGGTGGTGTCGCGCGACATGCGCTCGCACAGCGAGCCACTGAAGCAGGCGCTGGTGCGCGGCCTGCGCCGGGCGGGCCTCGACGCGGTCGACATCGGCATGGTGACGACGCCGATGAACTACTTCGCCATCGGCCACCTCGGCGCCGGCGGCGGCGTGCAGGTGACGGCCAGCCACAACCCGGCGAAGTACAACGGGCTCAAGTTCAGTCGCCACGAGGCGCGCCCGGTCTCCGGCGACCATGGCATCAAGCTGATGGAGGAGAAGGTGGCGGCCGGCGACCTGCCACGGGCGGAGCGCGAAGGATCGCTCGGGAGCGCCGACGTCTGGGAGCCCTACCGGCGCCACATCCTCGCCCATCTCGAGCGGCCCGCCGGCGCTCGCCGCCTGCAGGTGGCCATCGACGCCGCCAACGGCATGGGGACGATCTACCGGCCCATCCTCGAGGAGCTGGGCATCGACATCGTGCCCCTCTACTTCGAGCTCGACGGCACCTTCCCCAACCACGAGGCCAACCCCCTCAAGCTGGAGAACCTGCGTGACCTCACCGCGGCGGTACGCGAGCACGGCAGCGACCTCGGCGTCACCTTCGACGGCGATGCCGATCGCGCCGCCTTCGTCGACGAGCGCGGCGAGCCGGTGGGCAGCGACCTCGTCACCGCCTTGATCGCCGGCAAGCTGCTGGAGCGCCACCCCGGCGAGGCGGTGCTCTATGACCTGCGCTCCTCGCGCGCCGTCGCCGAATACATCCGCGAGAAGGGCGGCGTGCCGGTGCGCGAGCGCGTCGGGCACTCCTTCATGAAGGCCACCCTGCGGGCCAAGAACGGCGTCTTCGGCGGCGAGCTCGCCGGCCACTACTACTTCCGCGACAACTACTACGCCGACTGCGCGCTGATGGCGGTGGTCGAGATGCTCAACCTGCTGTGGAAGGAGGGCAAGCCGATGTCCCAGCTGGTGAAGCCGCTCCTGCGCTACGCCAAGAGCCCGGAGACCAACTTCGAGGTCGAGGACAAGGAGGGGCGCATGCGCCTGCTCGCCGACCGCTTCGAGAACGGCGAGATCGACTACCTCGACGGCATCACCGTGCAGTACCCCGACTGGTGGTTCAACGTGCGCCCCTCCAACACCGAGCCCTACCTGCGGCTGGTGATGGAGGCGCGGACGCGCGAGGAGCTCGACCGTCACATGGCCGAGCTGGTGCCGCTGCTCGGCGAGCCGGTCGACTAGGAGAGGACGGGCGGGGGGCAAGCCCCGCCCCTACACCGGAGAGGAGGTCCCCATGTTCCGCCGCACGCTCACCGCCGCCGTCTGCCTGCTCGCCGCCGCCGCCCTCGCCCGCGGCCAGGAGGGCAGCCTGCGCTTCGAGAAGATGGTGCCCTTCCAGCGCGACCAGGTGATCCCGCTGGGGGCGCGGGTGGGGCCGGTGAGGGTCGCCAACGTGAGGTTCGGCCTCGGCAGCGCGGGCGGCGTCAAGGGGGCGATCTTGTCGCGAGTGCACGGCGGCGACTCCGACGTCACCTCCATCGTGCGCGCCAGCTTCGACACCGAGAACCCCAAGGCCGAGGAGTGGAACGTCACCTACACCCTCGAGCTGCTCGACACCAACGGCAAGCTCATCGACCGCGCCACCAGGACGGGGAGCTTCGAGGGCGAGGCGTCGACCTTCGAGCTCGAGCACTCGACGCTGAGCTACGTGGTGCCGCTGATCGCCAGGGTGCGGGTGCGGCTGGAGGCGAGCCTGGACTAGGCGGGAAGAAGCCGGCCGGCCACCCCTGAAACCTTCTGGTGGCTCGTTCGTTCTCCTTCAGTGAGAACCCACCCGACGCCACGAGTCCGACTCGCTCCGGCCGCGCTCTGCCTTGCCCTGCTGGCGCTCCCGCTTGCCCCCCGGCAAGCGGCGGCGGACGACCCGCCCATCCCGCCGCCGCTGGCGGTGCCGCGGGCCACCGCCGAGATCGTCGTCGACGGCGCCCTCGGCGACCCCGGCTGGCAGAACGCTGCCGTCATCGACCAGTTCTTCGAAACCTTCCCGGCCGACAACACCGAGCCGCCGGCGAAGACGGTGGCCTACCTCACCTACGACGACAAGTACTTCTACATCGGCATCCACGCCTACGATCCCCACCCCGAGGCCATCCGCGCCCCCTTCGTCGAGCGCGACAACGTGATCGGCACCGACGACAACGTCGCCGTCTTCCTCGACACCCGCAACGATCGCCGCTCGGCCCTCGAGCTGCGCGTCAACCCGCGCGGCGACCAGGGCGACGCCATCTACGACGACGGCAGCGGCAACGAGGACTTCTCGCCCGACGTCTTCTACGACACCGCCGCCCGGATCACCGACGACGGCTGGACCGCCGAATACCGCATCCCCTTCTCGTCGCTGCGCTACGAGCACAAGGACGAGGTCAAGTGGGGCATTCTCGTCTGGCGCAACTACCCGCGGGACCAGCGCTACGGCATCCACAGCAGCCCCATCCCGCGCGGCTCGAACTGCTGGATCTGCCGCTCGCGCGAGCTCACCGGCCTCACCGACCTCCCCTCGGGCGGCCACTACGTGGCAGCCCCGTACGCCACCGGCCGCCGCCTCGACCAGCCGCGCGGCGCCCTCGGCACGCCGCTGACCGACCACACCAACGACTGGGACGTCGGCGGCGACTTCAAGTGGACGCCCAGCGCCAGCAACGCCATCGACGCCGCCGTCAACCCCGACTTCTCGCAGGTGGAGTCCGACGTCGGACAGATCTCGGTCAACAGCCAGTTCGCGCTCTTCTTCCCCGAGAAGCGCCCCTTCTTCCTCGAGGGCGTCGACCTCTTCGACACCCCCTTCCAGGCCGTCTACACGCGCACCATCAACGATCCCCGCTGGGGCGTGCGCGACACCGGCAAGATCGGCGGCACCACCTACACCGCGCTGGTGGCGCAGGACCAGGGCGGCGGGCTGGTGATCGTCCCCGGCCCCACCGGCTCGCGCTTCGCCTCGCAGGACTTCCGCTCCGACGTCCTCATCGGCCGCCTGCGGCGCGACTTTGGCGCCTCCTTCGCCGGCTTCCTGGTGACCGCGCGCCAGAACGACGACAAGGACGGCGGCGGCTACAACCGCGTCTTCGGGCCCGACTGGAACTGGCGCTGGAGCGGCGCCGACCAGCTCACCGGCCAGCTGCTGTTCTCCAAGACCGAAACTCCCGACCGCACCGACCTCTTCAGTACCTGGGACGGCAGGAAGCTGGATTCGCATGCCGGCATGGTCGAGTGGCTGCACACCGGCCGCGACTGGACCTGGCGCGCCACCGTGCGCGACATCGGCGACGAATTTCGCGCCGACGAGGGCTTCGTCACCCAGGCCGGTGTGCGCCTCGGCCGCTTCGCCCTCTACCGCAACTTCTACCCCAAGCAGCCGCTCTTCCGCCGCGTGCAGCCCTACGTCAGCGGCCGCCACATCGACGACCAGCACGGCAACCTGGTGCAGCAGCTGCAGGTCGCCGGCGTGCAGGTCCAGGGGTCGCGCAACCTGTTCGCCTTCGTCGAGATCGACCCCCACGAGCGCTTGCGGGTGCGCGGGCGCGAGCTCGAGCGCACGCGCGGCGTCTTCGACGTCCAGATCGATCCCGGGCGCCGCTTCTCGCGCATCGGCATCTTCGCCACCTTCGGCGAGGAGATCGACTTCACCGGCGCCCGGCCGGGGCACGGCGGCGAGATCAACCTTTTCGGCACCATCAAGCCGACGGACCACCTCGCTCTCGACTGGAACACCGACCGCCAGTGGGTGAACGTGACCGCGGCGAGCGGCGAGCACGGGCGGCTGTTCACCGCCCAGATCGAGCGGTTGAAGGCCACCTACAACTTCAGCGCCCGCTCCTTCCTGCGCCTGATCGGCGAGTACCTCGACGTCAACAGCGACGTCTCGCTCTACGCGCCGATCCCCGTCGACGCCAACAGCGGCAGCTTCAGCGGCTCGGCGCTGTTCGCCTACCGCCTCAACTGGCAGACGGTGTTCTTCCTCGGCTACGACGACGAGCGGGTACAGGACCTACGCGGCGGCCTGCTGAAGACCGACCGGGCGATCTTCGTCAAGATCTCCTACGCCTTCCAAGGCTAGGGCTGAGCTCGGCTAGCGGTTCAGCCCCGCCGCCCGCCGAGCAGCCCGGAGCGCAACAGGAAGTAGACCAGCGTCATCAGCGTCGAGATCGCCGCCGCCAGGTAGGTGAGGGCAGCGGCGTCGAGCACTTTGGCCATGCCCTGGCGCTCCTGCTCCATCACCAGGCCGTATTCGAAGGCGAGCTTCTTGGCGCGGCGCGAGGCGTCGTATTCGACCGGCAGGGTCACCAGCTGGAAGAGGACCACTGCCGCGAAGAGGAGGGCGCCGAGCAGGAACAGCCCCTTGAGGTGGAGGATGAGCCCGAAGAGCATCCCCAGGTAGCCGAACTTCGAGCCGATGCCGGCGGTGGGCACCAGCGCCGAGCGCAGCCACAGCGGCGCGTAGTGGCGGGC
>DASYUP010000049.1:0-3273 GCA_036001185.1 Thermoanaerobaculia bacterium | reverse complement strand
GCCGCTCGTCGAGCGGCGGCGAGCGCAGCCCTGGGGGGAGCGCGAGGCGCGCTGGCAGGCGCTGCGCCGCGGTCGCTACGTCGAGTTCAACCTCATGTACGACCGCGGCACGCGCTTCGGGTTGCGCACCGGCGGCCGGGTGGAGAGCATCCTCATGTCGCTGCCGCTGATGGCGCGCTGGGAGTATGCCCACGAGCCGGAGGCCGGCTCCCCGGAGGCGGCGACCCTGGCGGTCTTGCGCCAGCCGCGAGAGTGGGTGTGAGCGGCGCGTAGGCGCCGCTCACATCCCGAGGAGCGCAGCGACGGGGGATCTCAACCTGGAGATCCGGCGACGGCCCTTCGCCCCGCCGTGAGCTCGCCGCGATGGACGTACAATCGCGCCCCATGCCGCCGGCGATCCCCTCCACCGAGCGCCTGCTGGTGCTGGTCGATCAGCTCGCCAGCCAGCCCGTCCTGATGCTCGTCGACCTGGTCGCCGACCGCTTCATCACTGGTACGCCGAAGCGCATCAGTCGCGAGGCGCCGGTGCTGATCCTGCGCCACGAGGACGACCAGCTCTTTCCGGGCGGCGGCGCCAACGCGGTGGCCAACGTCGCCGCCCTCGGCGGCCGGCCGCTGCCGGTGGGGATCGTCGGCGAGGACGCCTCCGGCGAGGAGCTGGTCGCCGCCCTGGCGGCGCGCGGCATCCCCACCACGGGGATCCGCCGGCGGGCCGGCTATCGCACGCCCACCAAGGTGCGCATCCTCGCCGGCGGACCGCACGCCATCAAACAGCAGGTCGTCCGCTACGACATCGAGGGCGAGCTCACCCTCGCCGCCGAGGACCGCGCGTTCCTCGAAGCAGAGGTGCACCGCCTGGCGGGGGTGGCGCGCCTCGCGGTGCTCTCCGACTACGGCTACGGCGCCGTCGATCCGGCGCTCGTCGCTCCCTGCCGCGCCGCGGTGGGCGAGGAAGGCACCGTGGTCTGCGACAGCCGCTACCGGCTGGCCGCCTTCCGCGGCCTCGACGGCGCCACCCCCAACGAGGAGGAGGCCGAGGCGATGCTCGGCGGCCGGCTCGGCGACGCGGCGACCCTGCGCGCCGGCGGGCGGGCGCTGCGCGAGCGGCTCGGCGCGCGCTTCCTGCTCGTCACCCGCGGCAGCCTCGGCATGGCGCTGTTCGAGGAGGGCGGCTACGCCCAGGTGCCGGTTCACGGCACCGACCAGGTGGCCGACGTCACCGGTGCCGGCGACACGGTCATCGGCACCTTCGCGCTGGCGCTGGCGGCGGGCGGCACTCCCCTCGAGGCGGCGATGCTCGCCAACTACGCCGGCGGCGTGGTGGTGATGAAGCGAGGCACGGCGACGCTCTCTCCCCAAGAGCTGCGCGCCGCGGTGCGCCGCGATCCCGACCTGCCGCGGGCCGTCCGCTGGGAGACCGGTTAACCGTGGGCGAGGTGTTGAGCCTCGAGGACCTGCTGCTGCGGGCCGCCGAGCTGCGCCGTCAGGGCCGCACCGTCGCGCTCGCCAACGGCCACTTCGATCTCCTGCACGTCGGCCATCTGCGCTACCTGCGGGCCGCCAGGGAGCAGGCCGACGCGCTGGTGGTGGCGATCAACGACGACGACTCGGTGGCGCGGCTCAAGGGCCCTGGCCGGCCGCTGGTACCGGCCGCCGAGCGCGCCGAGCTGCTCGCCGCCCTGGCGCCGGTCGACTTCGTGGTCGTCTTCGCCGGCGACTCGCCGGCGCCGCTGCTAGCCGCCGTGCAACCCGACGTGCACTGCAAGGGCACCGACTACGGCACTCCCGAGCGGGTGCCCGAATACGCCATCGTGCGTGCCTACGGCGGCCGCACGGCACTGGTGGGCGACCCCAAGGACCACGCCACCAGCGACCTCATCCGCAAGGTCCGTGAGCTGGCGTCCGGCGGTCGGGGCAACGCCGCGCCGTGAGCGCCGGCTCGCAGGCCGCGCCTCCCACCTCGATCCTGTTGCTGCGCACCAGTGCGCTGGGAGATGTCGTTCACTGCCTGCCGGTGGCGGCGGCGCTACGCCGTGCCCTGCCGGCGGTGCGCCTCGGCTGGGTGGTGGAGGAGCCCTTCCTGCCGCTGGTGGCGTCGCACCCGGCCGTCGACGAGGCCATCCCGGTGGCCCTGCGCCGTTGGCGCCGCTCGCCGCTCGCCGCCGACACCCGCCGCGAGGTGGCCGCTTTCCTGCGCCGCCTGCGAGGATTCCGCGCCGAGCTGGCGCTCGACCTGATGGGCAACCACAAGGGGGGAATCCTCGCCCTCGTCTCGGGAGCGCCGCGGCGGCTGGGCGCCGTTCGCGCCAGCCGGCGCGAGCCGTCGAGCGCCTGGTGGCTCAACGCCACCGTGCGGCCCAGCGGCGTGCACGCGGTCGATCGCGCGCTCTCGCTGCTGGCCGCCCTCGACGTGCCGGCGGCGGCCGCCGAGCTCGCTCCCCCGCAACTGCTCGCGGGCGGTGCAGCAGACGAGCCCGACGAGCCGGCGGGCTACGTGCTGCTGCAACCGGGCGCGGGGTGGGGGAACAAGCGCTATCCGGTGGCCTGGTGGGGAGAGGTTGCCCGCGCGCTGGCGCTCACCGGTGCGCGGGTGCGCGTCCTCGCCGGCCCCGCCGAGGAAGAGCTGGCCGGCGAGGTGGCGGCGGCGGCAGGCGAGGGAACGGCGCGGGCGGTCGCCCCTCTCGGCCTGCCGGCGCTCGCCGCCTGGATGCGCGGCTGCTGTCTCCTGGTGGGCGGCGACACCGGACCGCTCCATCTCGCCCATGCCCTCGGCGTGCCGGTGCTGGCCCTGCACGGCCCCACCGACCCGGCGCGCCACGGCCCCTACGGCGCCCCCGAGCGGGCGCTGTTCAAGCTGCTGCCCTGCAGCTTCTGCTACCGGCGCTTCGACGAGACCAAGGCCTGCCTCCTCGAGCTCGCCCCGCAGCAAGTGGTCTCCCGCGCGCTTTCGCTGCTGGCGGCAAATTGAACAGCCCCAACCTCGCTGCTATGCTGCGCGCCAAATGAGCAAGTTGGGCGAGCTGCTGGTGTCCTCCGGGACCATCAACCAGAAGCAGCTTCAAGACGCCCTCACCCTGCAGAAGAAGGAGGGGGGGCGCATCGGCTCGAACCTCGTCAAGCTGGGGTTCGTGTCCGAGGAGAAGCTCACCGACTTCCTCTCCAAACATTTCGGCGTCCCCTCGGTCAACCTCGACCGCGTCGAGGTCGACGAGGCGGTGATCAAGATCATCCCCGCCGACGTCGCCCGCAAGTACACGATCCTTCCCATCTCGA
>DASYUP010000048.1:0-5420 GCA_036001185.1 Thermoanaerobaculia bacterium | reverse complement strand
ACGGCGACGGCCTGCTCGACCTCTACGTCAGCAACATCGCCCAGCCCTGGGCGCTGCAGGAGAGCCACTTCCTGTGGCTGAGCGACGGCCACCCCGAGCGCATGCGCGCCGGCGTCGCTCCCTACGTCGATCGCGGCGAGGAGCTCGGCCTCGCCCGCAGCGGCTGGTCGTGGGACGCCCGCCTGGTGGACTTCGACAACGACGGCGTGCCAGAGGCGGTGCAGGCGGTTGGCTTCGTGCGCGGCACCACCAACCGCTGGCCCGAGCTGCACGAGCTGGCGATGGGCAACGACAACAACCTCTCCGACCCGCGCTCGTGGCACCACTTCGTGCCCGGCGACGACATTTCGGGACAGCTCACCAACCCGTTCTTCGTGCGCGCCGGGGATGGCCGGTACTACGACCTCGCCGCCGCCGTCGGGCTCGGCCAGAGCCAGGTGAGCCGTGGCATCGCCGTCGCCGACGTCGACGGCGACGGCGACCTCGACTTCGCCGTCGCCAACCAGTGGGAGACCTCGTACTTCTACCGCAACGACGCGCCGCATCCCGGCGCCGCCCTCGAGCTCGACCTGCGCCTGCCGGCGCTGTTGACGCGCGATGTCGAGGCGACGCGCCCGGCAGTGGGTGCGGCGGCCACCGTTCGTCTGCCCGGCGGCCGGCGGCTGGTGGGGCAGGTGGACGGCGGCAGCGGCCACTCGGGCGAGCGCGCGCCGGTCCTCCACTTCGGCCTCGGCGCCCTGCGCGCGGCGACACCGCTGCTGGTCGACCTGCGCTGGCGCGACGGCGACGGTCGCGTGCGCGAAGGCACCCTCACCGTCGCGCCGGGCCGTCATCGCATCCTGCTCGGCGCCGGCGGGGCGGTCGTCGCCGACGTCGCGGCGAGGCCAGCCGCGACGGTGGCGCGCGCCGGAGAGGGGAGCTGAGCCATGACCACGACCGCCCCACCCAAGAAGGACATGCGGCTCGCCGCCCTGCGCCGTTTCGCCGCCGCCATCACCCTGCTCAACGTCGCCGGCCACACGGTGCTCGGCTTCGAGCAGTCCTGGGCGACGCCGTTCGTCGGCGTGCTGGCGGCCTACGCCACCGAATTGGTGCTCGAGCTCCTCGAGTGCTGGCGCAGCGGCCGCCGCCCGCGCTTCCTCGGCAAGGGAACGGCGCCCATCGACTTCCTGCTCTCGGCGCACATCACCGGTCTCGCCGTCAGCATGTTGCTCTACGCCAACCGCCGGCCGCAGGCGATCGCCTTCGCCGCCTGCATCGCCATCGCCTCGAAGTACCTTTTCCGCGTGCGGACCAACGGCGGCACGCGCCACGTCTTCAACCCCTCGAACCTGGGGATCACCGCCACACTGCTCGCCTTCCCGTGGGTGGGCATGGTGCAGCCCTACATGTTCACCGAGCGCCTCAGCGGTGGCTGGGACTGGTTCCTGCCGGCGCTGATCGTCTGCAGCGGCAGCTTTCTCAACGGCCGCTTCACCAAGAAGCTGCCGCTGGTGCTCGGCTGGGTGGGCGGCTTTGCGGCGCAGGCGACGGTGCGCCACTTCCTGCTCGGCAACCTGCTGCTCGCCTCGCTCAACCCGATGACCGGCGTCGCCTTCCTGCTCTTCACCTTCTACATGGTCACCGACCCGGCGACCACTCCCACCAGCCGCCGCGGGCAGGTCGCCTTTGGCGCCTCGGTGGCGGCGGCGTACGGCTTGTTCATGGCCTTGCACGTCGTCTTCGGGCTCTTCTACAGCCTCACCCTGGTCTGCCTCGGCCGTGGCGTGCTGGTGCAGGCCCGCGAGCTCGCGGCCCAGCGGGCGCGGCTGGCGATGCCGCTGCCGGCGGTGGCCGAGAGGACTAGTGCATGAAAGCCGGCGCGGGGAGCGGCGGCGCGGCTCGCCAGGGCATCGCCGTCGTCGGCATGGCCTGCCGCTATCCCGGCGCGCGCGCTCCCCAGGAGCTGTGGGAGAACGTCCTCGCGGGACGGCGCGAGTTTCGCCGCCTGCCGCCCGAGCGACTGCGCCTCGAGGACTATCTCGCCGACCCGGTGGACCCCGACGGCATCTACTCCACCGAGGCGGCCCTGCTCGAAGGCTGGGAGTTCGACCGCGTGCGATTCCAGGTCTCCGGCAGCCTCTTCCGCGCCGCCGATCTGGCGCACTGGCTCGCCCTCGAGGTCGCCGCCCAGGCGCTCGCCGACGCCGGCTTCCCCGACGGCAGCGGCCTGCCGCGCGACGCCACCGGCGTGTTGCTGGGCAACACGCTCACCGGCGAGTCGAGCCGCGCCAACCTCGTCCGCCTGCGCTGGCCCTACGTGCGCCGCGTGGTCGCCGGCCGGCTGCGTCGCGACGGCTGGGAGGCCGCGCGCATCGCTGCCTTCCTGGTCGAGCTCGAGACAGAGTTCAAGGCCCCCTTTCCCGCCCCCACCGAGGAGACTCTCGCCGGCGGCCTCTCCAACACCATCGCCGGCCGCATCTGCAACCACTTCGACCTGCACGGCGGCGGCTACACGCTGGACGGCGCCTGTGCCTCCTCGCTGCTGGCGGTGGCCAACGCCTGCTCCGCCCTGGGCTGCGGCGACCTCGACGTGGCTCTCGCGGGAGGCGTGGACCTGAGTCTCGATCCTTTCGAGCTGGTGGGCTTCGCGCGCACCGGGGCGCTGGCGCGCGAGCGGATGCGGGTCTACGACGCGCGCTCGGCGGGCTTCTTCCCCGGTGAGGGGTGCGGCGTCGTCGTGTTGATGCGCGAGCGCGACGCCGTCGAGCGCGGCTGCCAGGTCTACGCCGTGATCCGCGGGTGGGGGATCTCCTCCGACGGTCACGGTGGCATCAGCCGCCCGGAGGCGGCGGGGCAGCGGCTCGCCCTCGGGCGCGCCTACCGGCGGGCCGGCTTCGGCCCCGACACGGTGGGCTACTTCGAGGGCCACGGCACCGGCACCGCGGTGGGCGACGCCACCGAGCTGCTCGCCCTCTCGCAGGCGCTGCGCGCTGCGCGCGCCGCGGACGGCGTCACTGCCGGCGCCACCGCGATCGGGTCGATCAAGGCCAACATCGGCCACACCAAGGCCGCCGCGGCGATCGCCGGGCTGATCAAGGCGAGCCTCGCGGTGCACCACCAGATCGTGCCGCCGACCGCCGGCTGCGACGAGCCCCACCCCATGCTCGCCGAGGCGGGTGAGCTGCGGGTGGTGGCGCAGGGCGAGGCCTGGCCGGGCGACCGACCGCTGCGGGCAGGCGTCAGCGCCTTTGGCTTCGGCGGCATCAACACCCACGTCGTCGTCGAGGGGAGGCCGACGGCGCGACGGGTGGCGCTGGCGCCGCGCGAGCGCATGTTGCTCGCCTCGGGCCAGGAGGGCGAGCTGTTCCTCCTGGCGGCAGACGACCGCGAAGCCCTGGCGGCGCAGGCGGCGCGCCTCGGCACTCTCGCGCTTCGACTCTCGCACTCGGAGCTGGTGGACCTCGCCGCCGAGCTGCAGGCGCGGCTGCGCACGGGAGACGCACGGGCGGCGATCGTGGCGGCGACGCCGGCGGAGCTGGCGGAGCGGCTCGTGTGGCTGGTTGCCGCGCTGTGCGACGAGGAGACCCGCGAGTCTCGGCCGCTCTGGCTCGCCCGCGACGGCCTCTACCTCGGCGGCGGCGACGTGCCGCGCCGGCTCGGCCTGCTCTTTACCGGCCAGGGCGCGCCGCCACCGCTCGACGGCGGCGCGCTGGCGCGCCGCTTCCCGGCCCTCGCCGTTCGCTACGAGCGCTCGCTGCTCCCCACGGCCGCCGATGCGGTGGACACCGCGGTGGCACAGCCGGCGATCGTGCTGCACTCCCTCGTCGGCACCGCGCTGCTCGCGCGACTGGGCATCGAGGCCGCCGTGGCAGTGGGTCACAGCCTGGGCGAGATCGGCGCCCTCTGCTGGGCGGGTGGCCTCGACGAGGCGACGGCGCTGTCGCTGTCGTTCGCGCGCGGCCGGGCGATGGCCGACCTCGACCCGTCGCGGCCGGGGGCCATGGCCAGCATCGGCGCCGGCGCCGAGCTCGTCGCCGAGCTCCTGAGGACGGCACGCGGCAACCAAGGCGTGGTGGTGATCGCCGCCGTCAACGGTCCCCAACGCACCGTGGTTGCCGGCGAGGTCGCGGCGGTCGAGGGGGTCATGGAGCGGTCCCGTCAGCGCGGGTGGCCGGTGACGCGGCTGCGGGTCTCGCACGCCTTCCACTCGCCGCTCATGGAAGCGGCCGCCGCGGGTCTGCGATCGGCCCTCGCCGACACCAGCCGGCGACCGCTCGAGCGTCCCGTGGCGTCGACCATCACCGGCGACCTGCTGCCGGCCGACGCGGATCTGCCGGCGCTGCTGCTGCGCCAGCTCACGAGCCCCGTGCGCTTCACCGAGGCTCTCGCGGCGGCGAGCCGCCATGCCGACTGGTGGGTGGAGGTGGGGCCCGGCGGCGCGCTCGCCCAGCTCGCCGCCGAGACGCTCGCCGGCGAGCGGCCGGCGGTTCTCTCGCTCGACGTCGGCGGCTCTTCGCTCGCCGGCCTCCTGCACCTGGCGGCCGCGGCCTTCGCGCGCGGCGTGCCGGTCGATACGGGGACCCTCTTCGCCGGCCGCTTCGCCCGCCCCTTCGACCCCGAGCGGCCGCTGCGGTTCATCGCCAACCCTTGCGAGGGAGCGTTGGAGGAAGAGATCGCGGCCGCGCTCGCCACCCGGCTGCCGGCAGCCCACCTTGCCAACGACCGCAGCGGCGACGGGGCGACGGCTGCCCTCCCAGGATCCCCAGCCGAGGAATCGCCCCTCGCCCTGCTCCGCCGCCTGGTGGCGCAGCGGGCCGAGCTGCCGCTGGCTGCGGTGCGCGAGGAGAGCCGCCTGCTCACCGACCTGCACCTCAACTCGATCGCCGTCGGACAGCTGCTCGCCGAGGCGGCGCAGCGACTCGGGCTTCCTCCTCCCGCGTCGCCGACCGACTTCGCGGCGGCGACCGTCGGTGGCGCGGCGCAGGCGCTGGCGGAGCAGCGCGCCCTTCATCCCGCCGGTTCGCCACCCGTGCCCACGGGCCCGCCGCCGGGTGTCGATACGTGGGTGCGTCCATTCACCGTCGAGCTGGTCCCGCGCGCCCTGCCGGCGACTCACGGCGGTCCCCCACGGCCGTCGCCCGGTGGCTGGCGGTTCGTGGCGCCGACCGGTCATCCCCTGGCGACGGCGCTGGCCACAGCCCTCGACGGCATCGGCGGCACCGGTGTGGCGCTCTGCCTGCCGGCCGACGCCGACGATCCGCCCGTGGACCTCTTCGTGACGGCGGCGCGCGAGGTGCTCGCGGCCCGCGGCCGGTTCGTCGTCGTGCAGCAGGGTGGCGGCGGGGGAGCGTTCGCGCGCACTCTCCACCTCGAGCTCCCGGCGGTCACCACGGTGGTGGTGGATGTGCCCTTCGCCGCCACCGCGGCCGCCGCATGGG
>DASYUP010000047.1:0-6229 GCA_036001185.1 Thermoanaerobaculia bacterium | reverse complement strand
CATCCCGCGGTCGCCACGACGGTCGCGGCGCCCTCGTCCCAGCGCCAGCGCATGGCCGTGCCCCGCAGGTGTACGCCACCCACCCAGCGGTCCAGGCCGCCGCTCGTGCGCACCCAATCCTCCTCGCCGGCGAGCAGGCGGCGGCCGAGGGCGGTCAACCGGTGGCTGCCGCTGCTGGCGCGCTCGAGCGCCGGCACCTGCGCGGCGGTGAGGGTGTCGAGGCGGAGAAAGACGGAGGCGTCGCCCCAGGGCACCGCCTCCGCCGCGCTGGCGCGCAGGTAGATGGCCCGGCGCTCGTGGGCGCCGCCGGCGATCGCCTGCAGCACCTGGCGCTCGCTGCGTGCCAGGCCTTCGCGAGTGGACGGGTACTCTTCGACCAGCCGGCGCAGCGCGGCGGCGAGAAAGGGGAGCTCGGGGCAGGCCCGGGCCGCCCGCGCCGCCAGTCCCGTGGGCTCCGGCGCCCGCACATCGGCCCAGGCTTCGGCGGCGATCGACAGCTGCCGCGCGGTCACCGGCTGGCGGGCCGGCAGCAGGCTGGCGAGCTGCGCACCCGACAGCTGCCCGAGCCCACGGAAGGGCTCGACGCCGGGGAAGGCGCCGACCTGCACCAGCGACAGGCGCGCGCCGCCGGTGCCGTGACGGGCAAACCAGTCGAGCAGCTGCAGGAGCTGTAGCTGGTCGAAGAGATCGTGCTCGAACCAGAGCACCACCTCCGCGTGCTCGCCGCGGCGCGACAGGGCCTCGTCGCGGCGGGCGAAGGCCGCCCGCAGGCCCGCGTAGTCCCCCCAGCCGAAGGCGGCCAGCGCCCGCGCCCGCACCTCCGACAGCTCCTCGAGCGTCGCCGTCGCCGGCACCGGGCCGTCGTGCAGCGCGTCGGCCCAGGACAGGTACTCTCCGGGGACGCCGCCGCCACGGAAGCCGTGCAACACCGAGTCGCCGTTGGTGATGTGCAGCAGAGGCGCCGGCGCGTCCTCGTCGTCGTCGCGGAGGCGCCGCGGAGCCGGCGCCTCCGCCGGTGCGGCCGCCACGTGGTGCCCTGAGCAGGCCACCACCGGCAGCCGCGGGTAGCGCGGGAACCGCGCGTCGACCTCGGCCTTGGCGCAGCGGGCGAAGGTGCTGCGCGGCGAGCGCAGCAGGCGCAGGTGCACGCAGCTGGCGCACAGCCCCGGATGGGTCGCCAGCTCGGCGAGCTCGGCCGGGTCGCGCAGCGGCTCGCCGGGAGCCACGGGCTCAGCCACGGTGGTCCCCGACCCGCGCCCCGCGCTGGCGCTTCTCGCCGGCCGGCATCAGTCGATCTCCACGTGCGCCACCGCTTCGTCCGCCGTCGCCAGCAGCTCGCCCTTCTCCAGCCGCAGCAGCGCCGCCGTCGGGCCGATGACGATCAGCTCGTCACCGGCGCGCAGGATGGTGTCGGCGGCGGGGATGACGCGGGTCGGCGGGGCCCCCGCGCGTGGCCGCTTCACCTCGATGACGCGCACGCCGTACGACTGGGGTAGCCGCGCCTCGGCAAGCGTGCGGCCGACCAGTGACGGCGGCACCGCCACCAGCCGCAGCGCAAAGTCGGGGGGCAGCTCGACGTAGTCCTTGCCGCCGGCACTGCCGGTGGAGACGAAAGTGGCGAGCATCGCCGGCCGCCCCAGCACCTCCTGCGAGTAGATGGCGAGCAGGTCCCTCTTCGCCAGCACGCCGAGGAAGCGGCCGCTGTCGGGCTCGACCACCGGCAGCCGCTCGAAGTCGCTCTGCGCGAAGACCTCGGTGGCGCGATGCAGGCGCGTGGCTGGGTGCAGCACGTGGTCCATCGGGGTCGCCAGGTCGTGCGCCACCACCGCCGCCACCGCCGCCGGCTCCTGCAACAGATGCTTGATGTCGTGCAGCGATACCGCCCCCTCCAGCCGCCCCTGCTCGTCGACGACGAACAGCCGCTGGCGGTGGCTGCCGAGGAAGCGCTCGACCACCGTGGCGTAGCTGTCGTGCGGTCGCAGCACCTCGGGGTCCTGGCGCAGCAGGCTCGCCACCTCGATGCCGGCGAGCACCGCTTCCTCCATGCGGTAGGAGAGGTCGATGCCGCGCCGGCGCAGGGCGTCCTCGTCCACCGAGTAGCGGTAGAGGCTGCGCGACAGGTAGCTCGAGGTGATGGCCGCCACCATCAGCGGCAGGATGAGCTGGTAGTTGCCGGTGAGCTCGAAGAGGATGAGGATGGCGGAGATCGGCGCATGGGTGGTGCCGGCGGCAATGGCCGCCATGCCGACTGCCGCGTAGGCGCCGTACGGCGAGGTGGCGAATGGCCACAGCGCGTGAGCGAGCATGCCGTAGACCCCACCCACCATGGCGCCGACGAACAGCGAGGGGGTGAACATGCCGCCGGCGCCGCCGCTGCCCGAGGTCAGGCCGCTGGCGGCGATCTTGGCCAGCGGCAGCACCAGCAGCCAGCCGAGCGGCAGCTCACCGCGCAGCGCCTGGGTGATCCCCTCGAAGCCGTTGCCCAGCACGTGGGGATACCAGATGGCGATGGCACCGACGAGGCCGAAGCCGAGCAGCGGCCGCAGCGCCGGCGGCAGCACGGCGAGGCGGTCGAACAGCTCGCGGCCACCGCGCACGCCGAAGACGAAGGCCACCGAGGCGAAGGCGCCGAGCACGCCGAGGCCGAGGTAGGGGATGAGCTCCCAGCCGTTCTGCAGCTGGTACTCGGTGGCGGCGTAGAGCGGCACGTCGCCCAGCACGGTGCGGGCGATGACGGTGGCGATCACCGAGGCGACGACGATGGGGCCGAAGATCTCGAGCGCGAAGTTGCCGAGGATGACCTCCATGGCAAACAGCGCCCCGCCCACCGGCACGTTGTAGGTGGCGGCCATGCCCGCCGCCGCGCCGCAGGCGAGCAGGATCTTCAGGTGGTGCGGGCTCACCCGCGCCCGCTGTCCCAGCCAGGAGGCGAGCATGGCGTCGAGGCGCAGCAGCGGCCCTTCCTTGCCCAGCGACCCGCCGCTGCCGACGGTAAAGATGGCGGCCAGCGAGGAGAGCAGCACCGGCCGCGGCGGCACCGCACCCTGGCGCAAGACCACCGACTCGATGAGCAGCGCCGTGCCCTGCCCCGACACCGGACGGCGATTGATCAGCACCAGCAGACCGACGAGCAGCCCGCCGGCGGCGGGCGCCGCGATCACCCGCCAGGGAGGCGCCGACTGGCCGAGCTCGAGCCAGTTGCCCGCGCCGCCCCACAGTAGGTGGCGGACGCCGGCGAGCAGGTAGTCGATGGCGATGGCGAGCAGGCCGCCGATCACCCCCACTGCCGGAATCAACAGGTAGAAGCGGCGCTCCTCGGCGGTGGCGAGGCCGAAGCGGCGGGCGAGGGTGATCTCGGCCACCCCCCACCAGCCGCGCAGCCGCCGCGCCCCCACCCGCGCACGACGGACGGGGCGCAGGCGGGAGAGCGGTCGCGGCATCGCTCCGATTATCGCCCGGCGGCGGCCGCGGATCGTGGTGTCCGCGCGGCAGCGCCTACTCGTAGCGGAGCGCGTCGGCGGACTTCACGCGCACCACCCGCAGCGTTGGCAGCAGGCAGGAGAGCAGCGTGAAGAGCACCGAGAAGGCGGTCACCGCCAGCAGGTCGGATGCCTCGACGCGGAAGGGCACGGCGCTGACGAAGTAGATGGCTGCCACCTCGGGGTCGAAGCGAATGAGCTGGAAGCGGCCGAACAGCCAGGCCACGGTGCTGCCCAAGCCGACGCCGATCAGCGTGCCCACCAGGCCCAGCGCGCCGCCATAGGCGATGAACACCGCCGCCAGCCGGCGCCGCGACAGCCCCAGCGCCGCCAGCACGCCGACGTCGCGCAACCGCTCGCGCACCAGCACCATCAACGTCGAGGCGACGTTGAAGGTGGAGACCAGCACGATCAGCCCGAGCAGGAAAAAGAGCAGCAGTTGTTGCAGGCGCAGCGCCGCGAACAGCTCGCGGTTGAGCCGCTGCCAGTCGGTGACCAGGTAGTCGGGACCGAGCACCTTCTCCACCCGGGAGGCGATCGCCGGCGCCTGCCGCGGCTCGGCGACGGCGATCTCGAACAGCGTCGAGCCGCCGGTGCCGCCGGTCAACCGTTCGACCAGCGGGCGCGCCAGCACCATCCAGTTGCCGTCGAACTCGGCGAAGCCGGTGCGGAACGTGGCGGTGAGCCGCAGGCTCTGGTAGTGGAAGCGCGGGCGGCCGCCGGCGAAGCCGAGCGCCACCAGCCGCACGAGGTCGCCCTTCTTCACCTCCAGTCGGCGGGCGAGCTCGGCGCCGAGCACCACCCCCGGCACCCCGTCGGGCCCGGCGTCCAGTCGCGGATGCGCCCCCCCCAGGGCGTCGCCGCCAGCGGCCACCCCACGCAGGGTCACGGCTTCGCCCGCCGGCATCGCCGCCGACATCAGCGTCCCCTGCCCGTAGGCGACCTGGCCCACCGCCGTCACTCCCGGCAGCGCCCGCAACCTTGCCGCCAGGTCGGCGCGTGCCCCCTTGCCGGGCGGACCGAGCGGATAGGCGAGCACCGCCGCGTTGCCGGCGATGAGCTTGCGCTCGAGGTCCTCGCGGTAGCCGGTCATCAGCGCCATGGCGATGACCATGGCGGTGACGCCGAGGGCGATCGAAGCGAGCGCGGCGAGCGCCGTGCGCTGCAGCAGCCGCGAGCGCTGCCCCCGCAAGTAGCGCCAGGCGAGCACCAGCGGGAGCGGCA
Source organism: Thermoanaerobaculia bacterium (assembly GCA_036001185.1). Lineage (GTDB taxonomy): Bacteria > Acidobacteriota > Thermoanaerobaculia > Multivoradales > JAIOJS01 > DASYQD01. Next base: position 1,526 of record DASYUP010000047.1, on the reverse strand, counting down.
CCGGCGACTGGGGCGAGAGCCGCACTCGGCTATGATAGTTGGTCAGCCGTTTCTCCAGTCACCCAGTCACCTCGCCCGTCACCTGACCGGGAGCCACCATGCGCCGCATCCTGCCGACGGTCCTCGCGCTCGCCCTGCTGCTCGCCGCCGCGCCGCTTCTGGCGTACACCATCTTCCTCAAGGACGGCACCAGGCTGGAGGCTCGCGAGAAGTACAAGGTGTCGGGCACCACCGCCCTCATCATCCTGCCCAACGGCGCGCACACGACGCTGCCCCTGGCGCAGATCGACGTCGTGCGCACGCAGGCGAGCAACGTCAGCGACTACGGCGACGCCACCATCCTCGCTCCGCCGTCAGCGGCAGCGACGCCACGACCGGCCGAGGCCGCCCCCGGTCTCGCCGAGCTGGCGGCACGCCGCCGCACGCTGCCGCCGCCGCCGCCGCGCGCCAGCGCGACCGTAGCCCCCGCCGCCGCAGCTGCCGCCGGCGTCGAGGCGGCCAAGGGAGCGACCGCCCACACGGCGGCCGGCTTCGTCGACTTCCTGCGTCTGCCGCGCACCCCCATCTCCCACGTCGAGGTCGCCAGCGCGGTCTCCGACCTGCTGCACGTGCATGGGCTGGAGACCGCCGCCATCTACGAGGGGAGTCAGCCGCGCCGTCTGCTGGTGGAGGTGACCACCAACTCCGAGGGGGCTGTCTTCCAGGCCATCAACGGCGCCGCACACGCGATGGCCGATCTCGAGGCCAAGCGGCCGGGCGCCCTCGAGGGGCTGGAGCTGTTCCTCGCCACCGACCGCCGGCAGCGCGCCGGACAGTTCTTCGTCACCGCGGCGCGCGCCCGGGAGCTGGTGGGCCGCCAGATCGACCTCACGGGCTTCTACCTCAAGTACGTGGAGTTCTGACCGCAGCGGCGGGGGCGCTCGCAAAACGATCACCTCCGCCGCAGAGGTCATCGCGAGGACGCGCAGCGCCCGTGGCGATCTCAGCGTCGAGATTGCTTCGTCGCTCCGCTCCTCGCAATGACGGGGCGGCGGTCCGCTAGCCGCGCGGCAAAGCGCCGCGCCGCCGCGAACTCCTCCTCGAGCGCCGCCGCCGGCAGGGTGGCACGCCCGCGCACCCCTTCCAGGGCGCGCTCCACCTCGGCGCGGTTGTGCTCGAGGATGTCACCCCAGACGGCGAACGAGCCGCCGGCGAGACGGAGAAAGTCGCGCCCGCCGGGACCAAGCAGCGCCGCCGCCAGTGGCTCGCCGGCGGCGGCGACGGTCTCCAACTCGGCGGCGAGAGCGGTGGCCAGCAGCTGCGGCAGGTGCGAGGTGAGCGCCACCACCCGATCGTGCGCGGTGGCATCGCAGGCGACCGGCGCGGCACCGAGCGCCCGCACCAGGCGCGCCACCCGCGCCGCCGGCTCTCCCTCCCCCACCAGCGCCCAGGCGGCGCCGGCGAAGAGCTCGGGCCGCGCCGCCTCGTAGCCGCTCTCCTCGCTGCCCGCCATCGGGTGGCCGCCGACGAAGTCCGTTCCAGCGGGC
>DASYUP010000046.1:0-4705 GCA_036001185.1 Thermoanaerobaculia bacterium | reverse complement strand
TGCCCTGCGGCCAGGCGCTGCGCGTGGCCTGGAGACTGATCCCGCCCCACATCGGGACCTTCGTCGCCTACGTCGCCCTCAAGATCGCCTTCATCTTCGTCGCCGCGATCGTCGCCTTCGTCGCCGGCTGCTTCACCTGCTGCATCGGCTTCCTGCCGGTGATCGCGCAGACGATCCTGCAGCCGTTCCTCTACTTCGAGCGCGCCTGGTCGCTGTTCCTGCTCCGCCAGGCGGGCTACGATCTCTTCGCGCCGGCGGCGCCAGCGGCCTGAGGCGGGCGCACCCTCATCCGGTTGCCAGCTACGTGTGCGACCAGGCGCCGAGGCCACCGGCCTCGAAGCCGTCGGCGAAGAGGACGTCGCAGAGCGGGAGCTGGACGCTGGTCGGCTGCACGCTGCCGGCGGCGAACGGCACGCCCGCCGCCTGCACGACCTGGCCGTTGACGTCGGTGATGCGGAAAGTGAACGGGCCGTTGTCGCCCGACCCGCCGGGCTCGTAGACGTAGCGGTTGTTGCCGTCGCGCGGCACGCTCACCCAGGACTGCCCGCGCTTGACGTCGACGGCGGCCACGCCGTAACGGTTCTGGCGCACCTGCGAGGCGACCCACCAGGGGTTGGCGGCCGGGTCGTAGGCGATGGCCAGCGCGCCGACCCCCGGGCAGGCGACGGTCTCCCAGTCGACCGCCACCACTCCCCAGCTAGGGTTGGCGATGGCGGCGAACGCCGGGCGGTTGAGGTCGAGGTGGCCGCGGTCGCCGCACCAGGTCTCGTTGCCAGCGAAGGGGCAGAGGTCGACCACCTGGACGACGACCGAGCCCAGTGGGCCGCTGACGCGCAGGCAGCGGCCGCAGAAGGCGCTGTCGGCGAACTCGGGCTCGTTGATGGCGGCGATGAGCGCCGTCCCCGGATTGGCGAAGGGCAGCAGGCAGGCGCCCATGCCGCCGAAGTCGTAGAAGGTGGCGCGGCCGCCGACGCCGAGATTGCAGACCCCGGTGGGGTTGCAGGTGGGGTCGCCGGGATGGGTACAGGGCGCCCCGTTGACGGCGCAGGTGCCGGCGGCGGCGGGCGCCACCACCTTGCCGCTGCAGGAGCCGGCATGGGCCGGCGGCCCGGCGAGGGCCAGCCCAAGGGCGAGAACACCGAGGGACATTGCCGGCCGCCGCCGGCGGCCGGCCTTTCCGCAGCTCGCCATGGCGAAACGATACCAGCGGCGCCGGCATATACTGGCGAAAGATTTCGCCCACAAGCACCAAGCGGCACTGGCTTTTCGGTGCCGCCGCCACGGAGCCCGTGCCGATGGCTGAGAAGGTCATTCTGCTGGTCGAGGACGATCCCAACGACGTCCTGCTGACCCGCCGGGCCCTGGCCGCCAACCAGATCGCCAACCGCGTCGAGCTGGCGCGCGACGGCGCCGAGGCCCTGGTGCGGCTGTTCGGCACCGGCGACTGGAACGACGAGCCGCTGCGGCCGGTGCTCATCCTCCTCGACCTCAAGCTGCCGAAGATGGATGGCCTGGAGGTGCTGCGCCAGCTGCGCAGCGACGCGCGCACGCGGCGGCTGCCGGTGGTGGTTCTCACCTCCTCGCGCGAGGAGCGGGACCTCGAGCGCTGCTATGACCTCGGCGCCAACTCCTACGTCGTCAAGCCGGTGGATTTCTCCGGCTTCAGCGAAGCGGTGCGGCAGCTCGGACGGTACTGGCTGGTGCTCAACGAGTCGCCGCCACCCCTTCCCGGGGGACCCTGACCGTGGGCACGCCGCTGCGGGTCCTTCTGGTCGAGGACGACGAGAACGACCTGCTGCTGGTGCTGCGCCACCTGCGTGACAGCGGCTACGAGCCCGACTATCGCTGGGTGCGCACCCGCGAGGAGCTCGCCGCGGCGTTGCAGGAAGACAGCTTCGAGGTGGTGATCTCGGACTTCGACCTCCCCGACTTCGACGGCCTGGCGGCGTTGCGGGCGGTGCAGGCGCGCTGGGGGGACGTGCCCTTCCTGCTGGTCTCCGGGGTGATCGGCGAGGAGGCGGCGGTGGCGGCGATGCGCGCCGGCGCGCACGACTACATCATGAAGGACAAGCTGGCGCGCCTCGTTCCCGCCATCCAGCGCGAGCTCGGCGAGGCCGACGAGCGGCGCCGGCGGCGCCTCGCCGAGGAATTGCTGCGTCACGAGCGCGAGCGCGCCGCGGTGACCCTGGCCTCGATCGGCGACGGGGTGGTGCGCACCGACGCGGCGGGGCGCATCGACTACCTCAACCCCACCGCCGAGCGGCTCACCGGGTGGTCCGGCGGCGAGGCCTTCGGCCGCGAGCTGGGCAGCGTGCTGCGCATTCTCGACGCCGAGACGCGCGGGCCGCTGCGCGACCCCGTCGAGCGCTGCCTGCGCGAGCGCCGGCACTACGAGCCGGCGGGGGACCGCCTGCTGCTCGCCCGCGACGGCTCCGAGCTGCCCATCCGCGACTCGGCGGCACCCATCGCCGCCAGCGACGGGACGTTGACCGGCGCCGTCGTCGTGCTGCGCGACCTGTCGCCGCAGCTCGAGCTGGAGCGCCGCATGGCCCACCTCGAGCGCTACGACCCGGTCACCGACCTCGCCAACCGCCGCAGCTTCGAGGAGGCGCTGCGCCAGGCCTTCGGCTCCGCCGCCAGCGGCGCGGCGAAACACGTGCTTTGTCTGCTCGACCTCGACCGCTTCAACGTCATCAACGACACCTGCGGTCACGCGGCCGGCGATACCCTGCTGCGACGGGTGGCCAGCGTGCTGCGCGAGCACGTCGGCGACCGCGGCACGGTGGCACGGCTGGGGGCCGACGATTTCGGCCTCCTGCTGCCTCACTGCGAGCTCGGCGAGGGGCGGCACCTCGCCGGCACGGTGCTGGCGGCGATTCCCAGCGCGCGCTTCTCGTGGGAGGGCACGCTGTGCACGGTGACGGCCAGCATCGGCATGGTGCTGATGGATGCCAGAAGCGCCAGCCCCGAAGCCCTGCTCAGCGCCGCCGACGCCGCCTGCTACGTGGCCCGCGACCGCGGCGGCAATCGCCTGCACGAATACGCGCCGGAGGACGCCGCCGTGCTGCAGCGTCACGGCGAGATGCGCTGGGTGGCGCGGTTGCACGAAGCGCTCGAGAAGGCGCACTTCGCGCTCTGGGCGCAGCCCATCTACCCGCTCGGCAACGGCGCTCGCGAGCCGGTGTTGTGGGAGGTGCTGCTGCGGCTGCGGACCGAGGACGGCGCCCTCGTCCACCCCGGCGACTTCCGCCCCTCCGCCGAGCGCTACCGGCTGATGCCGGCGATCGACCGCTGGGTGATCTCCAAGGCGCTCGAGGTGCTCGCCAGCCGCAGCGGCCACGGCAGGGACGCCCCCTGCTACGCGCTCAATCTCTCCGGCCAGAGCCTCGGCGACGATGCCTTCCTGTCGTTCGTCACCCACGCGCTGGAGACCAGCGGCGTCGAGCCGAGCCGCATCTGCTTCGAGATCACCGAGACCACCGCCATCGAGACCCTGCCCAACGCCACGCGCTTCATCAGCGTGCTCCAGGGTCTCGGCTGCCGCTTCGCCCTCGACGACTTCGGCATCGGCTTCAGCTCCTTCGGCTACCTGCGCACCATGGCGCTCGACTACCTGAAGATCGACGGCAGCTTCGTGCGCAACCTGGAGGATCCGCTGCAGCAGGCGCTGGTGCAGTGCATCAACCAGGTAAGCCACCTGATGGGCATCCGCACCATCGCCGAGTGGATCGAAGACGCTCGCACCGCCGACGTGCTGCGCCGCATCGGCGTCGATTTCGGGCAGGGCTACTTTCTGGCTCGCCCCGAACCGCTGGTCGCCGACTGAAGGACGACGAAGCCATGCATCCGGCGCGGCAGTGCTCGACCCCGGTGGCGACAGGGCGTGACTGCCGTCGGTGGCCGGCCGCCGTCCTCGTCTCCGTCGCCCTGCTCGCGCTGGCGCCGGCGCTCGCCGCACGCCAGATTCGCTTCCAGCACCTCGGGCTCGAGGACGGGCTCTCCCACAGCTACGTCACGGCGATCGTCAGCGATCGCCGCGGCTTCCTCTGGTTCGGCACCCAGGACGGGCTCGACCGCTACGACGGTTACGCGATCCGCGCCTTCCGCCACGATCCCGACGACCCACGCAGCCTGAGCAACAACTTCGTCACCAAGCTGCTTATCGACCACGCCGGCGACCTCTGGGTGGGCACCTATGGCGGCGGGCTCGAGCGCTTCGATCGCCGCTCCGAGACCTTCACCCACTACCAGCAAGACGAGGCAAGACCAGGCAGCCTGAGCAACGACCACGTGCACGCCATCTTCGAGGACTCGCGCCGCAACCTCTGGGTCGGCACCGACGAGGGCGGGCTCGACCGGCTCGACCGGCGCACCGACACCTTCGTCCACTATCGCAACAGCGCCGACCCGAGGTCGCTGGCCACCAACGACGTGTGGGGCATCGCCGAGGACCGCGACGGCAGCCTGTGGATCGCCACCTTCGGCGCCGGCCTCGATCACCTCGACCCGGCGCGGGGGACCTTCGAGCACCACGCCCACGATCCAGCGGACCCGCACAGCCTCAGCCACGACGAGGTCTGGTCGGCCTATGTCGACTCCCAGGGCCGGGTCTGGGCTGGCACCTACGGAGGCGGGCTGGAGCTGTACGACCGCGCCAGCAACGGCTTCCGTCACTACCGGCACGACGCCAAGGACCCCACCAGTC
>DASYUP010000045.1:0-1516 GCA_036001185.1 Thermoanaerobaculia bacterium | reverse complement strand
GTAGCGCGCCTGGCGGCCCTGGCGCCAGGGGCCGCTACCGCGGCGGCGACCAGCAGTCGGCCGTTGTCGGCCAGCAGACCGTGCAGCCGCGCCAACAGCGGCGCCGGCGGTTGCTCGCCGCAGACGTCGTCGAGCAGGAGGGCTGCTTCCCAGTCGCCCGCCTCGGCGAGCGGCGCCGGCCGCTCGGCATCACTGGCTTCGGCAGGTGCCAACGCCGCGCTCTGGAGCCCGCGCCCGCGCAGGCTGGCCACCACCGCTGCCGCCTCCGGGCTCACCACCAGCACGCGCCGGCAGGTCTTGCCCAGCAAGGACAGCAGGTGATCGAGGAAGCGTTCCTGGGCGCCTGCCCAGTCGTCGTCGCCGGCCTCGCTCAGCCACCAGCCGGGATGGCTTCGCCCGTCGGGAAAGGCGCTGGGCTCATCCGACATAGCCAAGCGCCTTGAGCCGCCGCTGGGTCTCGGGGTCGGGCCGCGCGTCCACCGCTGGCGCGCCCTCTGGCGGCAACCAGAGCCAGAGCGTCGGGCCGTCGTCGGCGCCGCCCGGCCAACCCCGATGGCGCATCTCGGCGGGTGTCGGGGTACCGCCAGCGAGCTTGCCCCCGCCGAGCCGCACCCGCACCGGCGTCGCCCCGCTGGTGTGGACGGCCAGCAGCTCGGTGTCCGCCGGCAGCAGCACTCCCTTGGCCACCGGGTCGCCGCGCAGCTCGAGCTGCAGGCGATCCCCCGCCGCGGTCACGCGATCGTCGGCGGCGAGAAAGAGAGGCTCCCACCCGCTGGGCAGCCGCCGGCAGCGCAGCTCGACCGTCAGCCGGCCGCCTTCCGGGACGCCCGCCAGCAGCACGCGCAGCCCCGGGCGCTCGCGACCCAGCTGGTCGTGCACCAGCGGCGCCAGTCGCGCCACCACGTCGGGGCGCTGGCTGGCGAGATTGCGGCGCTCGCCAGGATCGCGTGCGAGGTCGTAGAGCTCCACACGCTCCAGGCGGGCGAGCTCCTGGCGATAGCTGAGGGCTTCGAGCTCGTTGCCGGGGGAAAACGGCGCCTGGCGATCGAAGAGGATCAGCTTCCAGCGCCGCGCGATCACCGCCGCTCGCCGCGGGCCGTCGGCGAGATGCTCGGCAAAGAGAGGCGAACGCTCGGCGGGCGCTCCGCCGGCGAGCAGCGGAGCCAGGTCGTGGCCCTGCCAGGAGGGGGGCAGTTGGCCCCCGGCTGCGGCCACCAGGGTAGGCGCCACGTCGAGCAGCCGCACGGGGCCGGCCACCCGGACACCGGCCGGCAGGTGGCCGTCCCAGCGCACGATGAACGGCACCCGCAGCTGCTCCTCGTAGAGCGTGCGGCCGTGCTTCCAGCCGCCGTGATCGAAGAGCTCCTCGCCGTGGTCGGCGGTGAAGACGAACAGCGTGCGGGCGAGGGCGTCGGCGTCGAGACCGTCGAACAGCGCCGGCAGGAAGCGGTCGACGTAGTGGATCTCGGTGTCGTAGAGGCCAGCGATGTACGGCAGGTCCTGAGCAGGATCGCGC
>DASYUP010000044.1:0-20400 GCA_036001185.1 Thermoanaerobaculia bacterium | reverse complement strand
CCTCGCCCTAGTCGGCGGGGCCGAGGGGTTCTGTCCTCGTTTTGGCCCGCCTTCCGATCTTCCTTCATGAGCAGTAGGCACTCACCGGCCGCCGCCACCCCTGCCCGCGGCGTTCCGCCACGACCAGCGAGGAGAGTTGCCCATGAGAGAGCCCAGGCGCAGAGCTGCCGGCGAGGCGGTGGCCTTCGTTCTGCTCATGCTGTTGCTGAGCGCGGCCGCCGCCCGCGCCGCCACTTTCACGGTGGGCCCGGCGGGGACCTACGCCACCATCCAGCCGGCGATCGACGCCGCGATGGCCAGCGGCGAGGACAGCGAGGTGCGGGTGCAGTCGGGGACCTACTTCGAGCGGCTCACCATCGATCACCCCCCGGGCTCACTGTCGTTGCTCGGCGGCTACGCCACTGACTTCGGCGCTGCCACCCGCAGCGCGAGCGCCGACACCATAGTCGACGCCGAAGCGGCGGGGCGACCGCTGACGCTCACCTGCGACCTTGCCGGGGTCGTGGTGGAGGGCCTCTCGCTGGTCAACGGGCTCGTCACCTCGAGCACCGCGGACGTCGAAGGTGGCGGGATGGCGGCCAACGTCCTGGGCTCTTGCAGGCTGGAGCTGCGCCGCCTGGTCGTGGCCAACAATCGGATCGCAGCAACTACCCAGGGCTTAACCGTGTTCGGCGGCGGGGCGTCCCTCCACCTCGGCGAGAATGCCCACCTGCTGATGGAAAGCGTTCGCATCGAGCGGAATGAAGCGGCAGCTCATGGAGACCCTCCCCCGGTGGCGAGGCTGTCGGATGCCCACGGCGCCGGTCTCTGCCTATTCGTCGAGGGAGATGCCGAGGCTAGCCTGCGCGCGATCACGGTCGCTGACAATGTGCTCGCTGGCAGTGACACGTTTGTCTTTGGAGTCGGTGCCGCGATAGCAGCAGGCAGGTGGCTCAGTTCATCGCCCCGCGCGTCGCGAGCGACTCTGAGCCTGGTCGACAGCTCGTTCGTCGGCAATCGAGTGACGACGACCGGTCACGCTGCAGGAACCGGCGCCGGGCTGTGGGTCTTTTCCGGCTATTGTGCCGGCTGCGTCGTCGAGCTGCGACGCAACGAGGTGCGCGCCAACTCTTGCGCCGGATTCACCTCCCTCTGGATGCCCTCCGAGCGCCGCTACCAGATGGAAACGAGGATAGACGGGTCCACCACCTTCGACGTCTCGGACACCCTGATCGCCAACGGCGACCACTGCGGTGGACTGAACGCGACGGCGCCAGTTGGTCCTGCTCCAGATTCTCCTGCTGGCGTGCTGCGCCTGACCAACCTCACGGTCGTAGATCACCGAGATGGCATCGGCATCACTGCGTTCACCGGCATCAATAGGTTCACCGATAGACCGACACCGTTGATCCGCATTGCCAACACGATCTCCTACGCCAACGGGGGCGGCAATCTCGAGTTCGGGGGGGACGACCCGAGTGCCAGTACCGTGCCCGTGCTCGTGGAACCCTCGAACCTCTTCGGCATCGACCCCCTCTTCGCCGCGCCGGCGCTAGGTGACTACCGGCTGCGGGTCGCCTCGCCGGCCATCGACGTCGGTGACGATGCGCCGCCGGGCGGTCTCGGGCCGCAGGACCTCAATCGCACGGCGCGGGTCAAGGGGCCGCACGTCGACATCGGCGCCTACGAGACGATGCAGGGGCACTGCCTTGCGATGCGCCCGCCCGGTGTCGCCGGTCTGTTCCCCGCCGTTTTCGTGCCGGTGTGCGCCTGCCTGCGCGACCCCGTGTTCCTGGTCAACCGTTGCGGCTTCCAGCTGCCCGACTTCTTCATGGTTGTCGAGGTCCCGTTGGCGGTGCCGCCCTTCTCCCCCTACGAGGCGCGCTGGACGATCTATCCGCGGAACCTCGGCAGTGCTCCCTACGCCATGAGCGCAGCGATGCGGGCCGGGAGCCAGTGGGTCCCGCAGGCGGTGTCGCCGGGGCAAGGGACGCTCGCCGGCTCGCTGGTTCGCGCCTCCGTCAGAGGGCAGGCGCCAGGCGGGCCGGCGGTGCTCAGCACCCAGATCCGCTACTGGCCCAATGGGGCGCAAACGCCGCGCGGCTGGGAGCTCGAGGTGCTGCTGCCGGTGGGGGTGCCGCGACCCTAGCTGGATAGCCACCGACAGGGGCGCAGAGGGATGAGCTGACGTCGGCCGGGACTTGCGGCCCGCGAAGGGGGTCAGCAGCGCCGTTCCGTCGGCGAAGCGCATGAGACTGTCGCGCTCGACGATCCGCCGGATCGTGAAACCGTGGCGCTCGAGCATCCGCGTCGCCGGGGTGCCAGTAGCCGCCGGCATCGATTGGTCAGGCGGTCGCGGAGGCTCGAATTCCCACGGTCATCGCGCCCTGGGCCGCAGGCGCGTGGAAACGCGGTGGACCCTTCCCGCCGGAGAGGGCAACGGGCCCGGTCTGTGCTGTGCCGCCGACGCGGAGCCCATCGATGGAAACGCCGGACTGTCTGATTGTTCTGGTGGTGGACGACTCTGACGACGCACGCCTGATGCTCGCGGAGTATCTGGCCGCCGCAGCGGGGTTTCGGGTGAAGACCGCCGCAGACGGGCTGCGGGCCATCGAAGTCGCGCAGCAGGTCAAGCCCGGGATCATCATCATGGACCTCGCCATGCCGGTCCTCGACGGAACCAGCGCGATTCGACGCCTCAACGCCGATCCCGAGACCCGAGGCATCCCCATCCTTGTGCTCACCGCCTTCAGGCCAAGCGATGCCCCCTGCCGGCAAGCTCTCGAGGCCGGCGCCGCCGAAGTGCCAATTAGCCCACAGCACATCGAGCAACGCATCCGGCACTACTGCAGTCAGCCGCCACCTACCCCGATCGAAGTCTGAAGCGAACTACCGTCCATAGGGAGCGAACTCGTCTCTATATCTGTGGCCGCAGGCCGTGGTCGCGGAGCAGGCTCAGGAATACGGGATCGCGCCAGCCCGTGGCGAGTAACCGCTCGACGATGGGGCGGGCCTCCTGCGCACGGCCGACCCGGAGGAGTGCCTCCGCGTAGATGCGGCCGTATCCGCTGACGTGCGACTTAGCGGCAAACGGCTCCACCAGCTCGATGGCGCGCGCAAAGCGGGAGGATGCGGCTCTATGGTCGCCAGCCGCCGCTGCGAGTCGCCCCGATACAAAGGGGCAGCCGCCTCGACAAGACCCCGATCATGGAGCACGAGGGCAAAGTTGTTGAGGACCGTCGCCAGTCGCGGATCGTCGCGGCCATGTCGGTCCTGTTTGATCGCCAGCGCTCGCCGGAAGGCGGCCTCTTCGATGCGGCGCGCGCGCGGTCAGCCGCTCTGCCGTTTCGAGACGCTGCATGTCTTGATAGACCAATGCAAGCGCGACGAGGCTGTCGGCTACGAGGGGATCGTTCGGGCCGAGCCGCTGCTCTCGGATCCTGAGGGCTCGCCGGACGTGCCTTCCGGCTGCGACCACCTCGCCGGCATACAGCTCAGCCTTGCTGAGCTGCTCGGCCACCTCCGCCACGTCGAGGTGGTCCGGGCCTAGCAGCTTCTCGCGGCTCCGCAGCGCCTCCTCGAGGTGTCGCTTTGCCTCGATGGAGAGTCCCATTTCGGCGTAGACGCTGCCGACTGCGGCGAGCAGCGTCGCTCGCACCTTGGGATCGTCCCCCTTGAGCTCACCATGGAGGCCTGCAGCGCCTTGGTCGAGGAGCTGGCGGGCGGTGATCCCCTGCGTGTTGCCCGCCTTCTCGAAGAGCTTCGCCATGAATTCGGCCACCCGCTGCGCCTTGTCCCTCTCCCGCTCGGCCCGGGCGCGCTGCTGCTCGGCCACCTCTCGTTCGCGAGCGATCCGCCGGGCCTGCAGGGTGGCGGTGGCCGCGAGCCCGAGCACCAGGCCGAGAATGACCACGGCGGCGGAGGCGCCGAGCCGATTGCGCCGCAGGAACTTGCCAGCTCGATAGGTGAAGGTGCCGCGGCGCGCCCGCACCGGCAGCCCTTCGAGGTGGCGGCGCACATCGTCTGTGAGCTGCTCGACCGAGCCGTAGCGGCGCTCCGGTTCGGTGCGCAGCGCCATCAAGGTGATGTTGTCGAGATCGCCGCTGAGTTGCCGGCGCAACTGCCGAGTGTCGAGGCGTTGCCGGTTCCCGGGCGGCACCCCTTGCGCCTCGTCACCCTCACGACTCGCCGCCGTGCTCGGCCGCTCGGGCTCACGAGCGAGCTGCGCCTGGAGCGCCTGCGGTGACCGCAGATCGACCCGCCTTGGCAGCCGCCCGGTGAGCAGCTCGTAGAGGATCACGCCGAGGGAGTAGACGTCGCTGATGGTGGTGACGTTGCGCCCCGCGAGCTGCTCGGGGCTCGCGTAGCTCGGGGTCATCGCGTGGAGAAGAGATTTGGTGACCTCGACGCTTTGCGGCAGCTGGGGCGCTTCGACGAGCTTGGCGATGCCGAAGTCGATGAGCTTGGGCGTTCCCTGGGCGGTGACCAGGATGTTGCTCGGCTTGAGGTCACGGTGCACGACGAGGTTCTGGTGAGCGAAGTGGACGGCAATGAACGTCGCCTTGATATGCGAGGAAGCCGCGAAGAGGGCGAGCGAGTGCCGAAGGCATCCTAAGAAGGACGCCCTGCGCCGTCACCGGACCGCGGGCATGGCAGCGTCCCTAACGCTGCAGTCAGCTGGACGCGGGCTTCAGCGGCCTTCGGCGAGATGCACGAGTCCCCGCTGCAGGGCTGCCGTCGCGGCCTGCGTGCGGTCCTCCACGCCCAGCTTGCTGAGGATGTTGTTGACGTGCCCCTTCACCGTCCCTTCGGTCACCCCGAGGACGGCGCCGATGGCGCGGTTCTTCGCGCCGCCTACGATCAACTGCAGCACCTCGCGTTCACGCGCCGTGAGATCGTTGGCGGCGAGGCGCTGGGCCAGTTGCGAGGAGATCTCGGGGGGGATGTGGCGGCCGCCGGCATGAACGACGCGGATGGCGGTGACCAGCTCGGTCACGTCGCAACCCTTGAGGAGGTAGGCGCGGGCGCCGGCCCGCAGGGCTGAGTAGACGTCCTCGTCGCCGGCGTACGTCGTCAGGACGACGATGCCGCTGTTCGGGAACTCACGGCGGATGACGGACGTCGCCTCCACGCCGTCGCAGTGCGGCATGCGCAGATCGATCAGGGCCACGTCCGGGCGGGTGGCCCGAAACTGCTCCACCGCCTCACGGCCGTCATGCGCCTCGGCCACGACGACCATGCCCTCCTGCTTCGAGATCACGGACCGCAGCCCCTCGCGTACGATCGGATGATCGTCGGCCACCATGACGCGGATCATGGCCTCTACCTCCTCAGGTTCCTCAGGCGTCGACGTGGACAAACACCTCCGTCCCTTCGCTGACCTTGCTCGTGATCCGGAGCTGGGCCTTCATGCGTGCGGCCCGCTCGCGCATCCCCCGGACTCCATAGCGCTCGCTGGCGAGAGCCTGGAGGTCGTGCTCCCCAGAGCCGACGCCGTCGTCGACCACTCGCAGGCGCACGCGCTCGGTCTCGTAGAGCAGCTCGACCTCGACGCGGCTGGCGTTCGCGTGGCGCAGGGCATTCGTGATCGCCTCCTGCGCGATACGCAGCAAGTCGTTCTCGACTTCCGGAGGCAGTGGTCTCGGCGTTCCTTGCACCACCACGTGCGGTCGCGGTGAGAAGCCCTCTGCAGCCTGGTTCACGAACGACTCCAGCGCCGCCGGCAGTGGTTTCTCGTCGAGTGCCGACGGCCGCAGATTGGCGAGGACGCGACGCACCTCTCCCAGGGTCTCCTGGCTCACGGCCGCGGCTCGCTCGATGTACCGGCGCGTCGCTGCCGCGTCCGATGCCAACGTTCCCGCCGCGAGGTCGAGCAGCAGGTGGACGCTGACCAGCCCTTGGGCCACGGTGTCATGGAGCTCGAGTGAGATCCGCGCGCGTTCGGCCAGCTTGCCGGCATACACCGCGCGGATGCGGCGGGTCCAACTGAAGAAAAAGAGCGCGCCCAGCGCCGCGACTGCGAGCACGCAAAGGGCGACGAACGCCGGCGTCTGGTGGAAGAAGGGCGCTTGCTCGATGTCGAGTGTCGCGGGCGCCGCGCTCCAGAGCCCGTCGTTGTTTGCCGCGACGACGGCAAAACGGTAGCTGCCTGGGCTCAGGTTCGTGTAGATCGCGCTGCGCCGCGTGCCGCCGTCGATCCAATCGCCGTCGAATCCTTCCAGCCGGTAGCGGAAGTGGACGCGCTCGGGTGCCGCGAAGCTCAAGCCAGCGAACTGGATCTCCAGGCGGTGCGTCCCGGCAGCGAGGCGTAGCGGACCTAGCATCGGCACGATGCGCTCGTCGGCGATCACCTGCTCGATCTTCGCAGGGGGTGGGACTGCATTAGTGCGGATGTGTGCCGGATCGATGTAGGCGACGCCCTTGACCGTCGGAAACCAGAGGATTCCGCTTCCTGACCGCCAGGCCGATGGCTGAACGCCGCCGTTGCACTCGGCGCTGCCCAGCCCGTCGGCCGTACCGAACGGGGTCGACTGGACACGCGCGATCCGGTGCGCGGCGAAGTCAGCCAACTCGCGCTTCGACAGTCGAAACACGCCGTTGTTGGAGCTCACCCACAACGAGCCGTGATGGTCGTCGAGGGTCGCCAGAACGAGGTCGTCGAAGAGACCGTCTTTCCGCGTGAGGGTCGTGAACCTGCCGCCGGCGAGTCGCGACAGCCCTTTGCGCGTAGCCACCCAGAGCACGCCGTCGTCGTCCTCGTGCAGACCCATGACCAGATCGTCGGCGAGCCCGTCTTTCGGGCCGAACGTGGTGAACGTCCGCCCGTCGAAGCGGGACAGTCCCGCGGCGGTGCCGAACCAGAGGGTGCCGCGGCGATCCTCGAGCACGGCCAGCACCCGGTTGTCAGCCAGACCATCGGACGTCGTCAGGCTCGTGAAGCGTCCGTCGCGGAAGCGGCTCACGCCGTCGGGCGTTCCGAACCAGAGCGTGCCGGCGCGGTCCTCGTAGATGGCGGTGACGGCCGAGGAGGGCAGCCCGTCTTTGGCCCGGTAGGTGGTGAAGCGGCCGGCATACAGTCGATTGAGGCCGTCGGCCGTGCCGATCCAGACGGAGCCCGACCGGTCGCCGCTCACAGCGAACACCATGTCGCTCGACAACCCATCCCGCGCCGTGTAGCTGCGGATGGTCTCGCCGGAGAGGCGATTGACACCGCCGCCCAGCGTCCCCAGCCAGATGTCGCCCTTCGCGTCTTCGTAGACCGACATCACGATGTCGTGCGAGAGGCCATCGGCCTTCGTCACGGAGGCGAATTTGGAGTCCTTCAGCCGCGTCACACCGCCGCCTTCGGTGCCGATCCAGAGGCTTCCCTCCGCATCCTCCAGGAGCGACAGCACGGTGTCGCTCGCCAGACCGGCGCCACTGGTGAGGACGGAGATCCGGCCCTTCCGAAAGCGGGCCAGACCTCCTCCACCGGTAGCTATCCAGACGTTTCCGTCGCGGTCCTCGAGGATGCTGAAGACGTCGAGGTTCGGAAGTCCTTCGCTGGCGCCAATCGGGGTGAGCTTGCCGTTCTGCAGCCGCGCCACGCCACCGCCGAGGGTGCCAATCCACAGTGTGCCGGAGCGATCCTCGTAGAGCGAGCGGATCGCGTTGCTCGGCAGGCCGTCACGCGTCGTGTAGGTGCGGAGCACGCCATTGCGGATCTCGCTCAGGCCCCGCCGAGTCCCGGCCCAGACCGAACCGTCCCGCCTCGCGAGGACGGCGTACACCTTGTCGTCGCCCAATCCGCGCTTCGTCGTGAATGCCTCGATCCGGCCGTTCACCAGGTGATTCAACCCGCCATCGGTTCCGATCCACATGCCACCGCGCGCGTCCTGGGTGATGGCGAAGACGAAGCCGCTCGACAGTCGGGCGGGAAGGCGCCTGAATCGCCCGTCGCGCCATTGGGCGATCCCGTTCCCGTACGATCCCATCCACAGTGTTCCGCTGCGGTCCTCGTAGAGGACTTGCACGTCATCGCCTTGGATCTCAGGCGTATTCCAGTTGGCGAACGAGACGATCCGTGCACCGTTGTACCGGGCCAACCCCTGCTGGGTGGCGAACCAGAGGTAGCCGTCGCGCGTCTGGACGATGCTCTGCACGGAGCTCTGAGGAAGGCCGTCCTCGCGCCCTAGCCCGTCGCGCATGTATTGCGTAACGCGCTTGGATGGATCGAGGGCCAGCAGAGGGGTGGCGCACAGCGTCAGCGCGAGCGCCGCGCTTACGCAGCAGCGGCGCCGGCGCCCGCCCACAACTCGCCTGATCCTCGGCATGTCTCTCACCCTGACGGCCGCTGCGACCGTCGCTGCGAATCACAACTAAAACGTGCGAGGGAGCGCCGCCGTCGCGGCGCCAAGGCATCCTATGCCGGAACGGCATGCAGCGATGCCCCCGGCGCGAGGCATTTAGCATACGGAGTGCCGGGTAGCGGCGCGGAGGATTCGGCGCAGGGAGCGGCGCGCGGGCCAGCAACCGGCGCTGAGGCCGAGGGCACGGGCGCCTAGCGTCGCACCAGCGAGACGCCGGCGGCGTCGGGACACGCACGCAGCGCCGCCCGGGCGGCGCTGAGGCGAGCGTCGCCGCCGGGGTGTCCTGGGGCGAGGACAGTCACGCCCTCGCGCAGCAACGAGGTCCCCTCCACTGCGTCGCCGCTCCGGCAGAGCAGGTCGCCGAGGGCCACGAGGCCCTCGCCGAGCCGGTTGCTGTCGGGCCGGAGCTGGCGGCGGAAGATGGCGAGGCCGCGACGCATGTCCGGCTCCGCGTCGCGAGCGGCGGCCGCCTCCGAGGCGGCGCCTTGGCTGCGGCCCAGCGCCAACCTGGCTTCCGCTACCTCGAACAGGGCCTGGCCCACGCGCGGGTGGTCTTCGCCGAGCGTTCGCTGATACGACGCCAGCACCGCCTGATGCTCGCGCAGGGAACCGCGGAGGTCGCCGGTCTCCGCCAGCAGGCCGGCGAGGCTCTGCCGGAAGATGAGGGCCGGGACCGAGCCGGCGCCATAGATGGCGGTGAAGGCGCGGATCGCACGCTCGTAGAGCTCGCGCGCTTTGGCCGGCTGGCCCTTGGCGCGCCAGACGGAACCAAGCTCGCCGAGGCCCCACGCATAGAGGCTGTGATCGGCGCCGTACGCCCGCTCGGCGAGCACCAGCACGCGTTGGGCGGCGGCAAGGGCGGCGTCGAGGTTGCCGGTCTCGAGCTGCGCGGCCCCGACGTCGAGCAGCGACGCCACCGTGGTCGGGCTCTCCGGCCCCAGCCGTCGCACCCGGATGGCGAATGCCTGCTGCAGCAACGGCAAGGCACGCGAGGAATCGTCCAGGCTGAGGTAGAGGTGGCCCTCGTCGGTCAAGGTCTGCGCGAGGTCGGTCTCCCCCGCCGCTCCGGCCCGCGCCTGCAGGGCCGCCGCTCGCTCGAGCCCCGCGAGGGCGGCTCGATAGTCGCCGGCCTCGCCGTCGACGGCGGCGAGAATAGCCACCGTCTTCGCGACTTCCAGCTCGCGACCTGGCTCGCGCTCCTCGATGCTCAGGGCATGTCGCAGCAGCGCCGCCGCGCGATCGCCGTGCCCCAGCTCCTTGAGCACGATGCCCAGCTCCCGCTCGCTAGCCGCCACCTCCGGGTGCAACGGACCGACCAGCCGCCGGCGGGTGGCGAGCGCCTCCTCGAGCAAGGGCACCGCCTGCTGCTGCATGTCGAGGTGGTTGTAGAGGTTGCCGATGAGGCTGAGCATGCTGGCGGCCAGCTCGGGCTCGCTCGCGAGGTCACGTTTCAACCGGGCGGCGCCGCGATCGACGATGTCGCGCACGCTCAGCTTGACGCCCTTGGTGCGCTCGACGTCCGACAGCTCGAAGAGGCTGGTGAGGAAGGCCGACACGCGCCGGGCCTTCTCCGCTTCGAGGCGGGCGCGGTCGCGCTCGGCCGCCAGGCGGGCGGTGTAGAAGCCGACGAGGAGGGCCACGGTGACCGCCACCAGGCCAGCGGTCACCACGGCCCAGCGGTGGCGACCGAGGAACTTCTGCGTGCGGTAGGCGAAGGTGTCGGCGCGCGCCGACACCGGCTGCCCGGTGAGGTAACGCTGCAGGTCGTCGGCGAGCTGCTCGACCTTGGCATAGCGGCGCTCGGGCTCCTTGCGCAGGGCGCTGAGGACGATGGTGTCGAGATCGCCGGCGAGGCGGCGCGCGAAGGGCGAGGCGGCGGCGCGCGCCACGCTCGACGGCCGCTCCACCGACTCTTGCTCGAGCTCGGCGCCGAGGTCGGACAGCCCCCTGGCGGCCCGGCGATGCGGCAGCTTGGCGGTGAGCAGCTCGTAGAGCAGCACTCCCAGCGCGTAGACGTCGTTGCCGGTGGTCGCCGGTTCGCCGCGGATCTGCTCCGGCGCCGCGTAGGCGGGCGTCAGCGCGCGCGCCTCGAGCTCGGTCATCTGGGTGCCGGCCTGCGGCTCCAGCAACTTGGCGATGCCGAAGTCGAGAAGCTTGACCTCACCGCCGCGCGTGACCAGCATGTTGGAGGGCTTGAGGTCGCGATGCACGACCAGGTTGCGGTGGGCGAAGTCGACGATGTTGCAGACCGCGATGACGAGCTGCAGGCGGGCCTCGAGTCCCAGCTCGCGCTCGCTCGCCCAGCTCGTGATCGTCCGACCGTCCACCAGCTCCATGACGAAGAACGGTCGCCCATCGGTGGTCGAGCCGGCGTCGAGCAGGCGCGCGATGCCGGGGTGCGTGAGCCGGGCGAGGATCTGGCGCTCGCGCAGGAAACGGCGCAGCAGCGTGTCGGTCTCGAGGCCGCGCCGCAGCAGCTTGATCGCCACCCGCTGCTCGACTGTGTCGTCGGCGCGCTCGGCGACCCACACCTCGCCCATGCCGCCCTCGCCCAGCGGTGCGAGCAGGCGCCAGGGGCCGACGCGCCGACCCACCGCCAGTGAGGCACCCACGGAACCCTCGGGCTGATCGCTGACGAGGCCGTCGAGATCCTCGAGCGCCAGCGGCCCCCCGGCGAGGGCACCCCTTTCGTCGGCGTCGGCGCTGAGCATCGCCCGCAGCTGGGCCTCGAGATCCGCGGCGTCGCGCGCGAGCGCCACCAATCTCGTCTCACGCTCCGCGGGCGGCAGATCGCAGAGCTCGTCGAACGCCGCCGAAACGCGCTGCCACTGCTCGCTGTTCATCGTTGCGGCCGGCCGCGGTGAAGCGTCGTCAGTCACCGCGTGGATTCTGTTCGCTCCTCCAGCCAACTCGCAAGCCAGGCCCTCACGGTGACGTCGGCACATGGTTCCCGCTCGCGCGTGCGGCGGCGGGGCCACCGGCTACCAGCAACAGGGGAACGAGCAATCCACGTGCGTGCTTGACGTCGAGCATGAGTCGTCTCTTGGTTCAAGTCTGTCGACCGCTTGGCTGACCAACCAATCGCCCTCGACGTCGTCATTGCGAGGAGCGCAGCGACGAAGCAATCTCGACGCTGCAACGTCGAGATCGCTTTGCTTCGCTCGCGATGACGACGGGGCGAGAGCACGGCGCTCAGGGTGAGGTCAGGCCCCACTCGGCGGTGTCGCCGCCCTCGAAGCCGGCGGCGAAGAGGGCGCCGCGCAGGAGCTGGATGGCGCCCACATCCGCGAGGATGCCGTACGCCTGGCCGTCGACGCCGACCACCAGGTCGTCGACGCCGTCGCGGTTGAAATCACCGGCGGCGAGCGCGTCGCCGAACAGCTCGACGCTGGCCGGCGAGAGTGGGATGCCCGGCTGGCGCCGATCGATGAGCTGATCGCCGGCAAAGGCGATCCCTGCCGGCGAGCCGGAGAACACCTGCAGGGCGCCGGCCCCGTTGAGCGTAGGGGTGCCCTCGAGGTCCTCGTCGGGCGTGCCGACCACCAGATCGTCGAACCCGTCGCGGCCGAAGTCGCCGCTGGCGAGCACCAGGCCGAAGTTGTCGTCGGTCTCGGCAACGCCCTTGACGCCGGGGGTGTCTTGCGTCAGCAGCACGCTTCCCGTCGCCGAGAGCCCGCCGCCAGCGCCGTAGAGGAGCACGACCGCCCCGGCGCGGCTGACGCCCGGCAGTCCCTCCCCGGGCACACCGACGGCCAGGTCCGCGTACGCGTTGGCGTCGAAGTTGCCGACCGCGAGCGAGAGGCCGAAGTACTCGGTGTCGCCGGCGAAACCGGGCACCGGGCCCGCCTCGCTCCACACCGTGGCACCGCTCGCCACTGGCCCACTCGCCGAGCCGGCGACGATATAGACGGCTCCCGCGCCGAAGTGATCGCCGTTGTCGGTCACGCTCTGGACGGGCGCGCTGATCGCCAGATCGTCGTAGGGGTCGGCGTCGAAGCTCCCGGCCGCCAGCGGCCCAACACCCCGGTGCACGACGTCGTCGTCGATGCCGCGCATGGTCGCCTCGTCGTGGCGACGCTCGGACGAGGCGTGTGGAACAGCCCGCTGGTGGCCGTCCGCGGCCGGAGGTGAGGCGGGCGCTCGAACCGACGTCGCCGGGCGTCAGCTGCTCTTCTTCTTCGAGCTGGAGCGCTTCTTCGGTACCTTGGCGCCCTTCTTCCGCGCCTCGGACAGGCCGATGGCGATCGCCTGCTTGCGGCTGGTCACCTTCTTGCCTGAGCGACCCGACTTCAGCGTGCCGCGCTTCTTGCGGCGCATCGCGCTCTCGACGGTCTTGCTGGCCTTCTTGCTGTACTTGCGTCTGCTGCTCGACCGCTTCTTGCTGCTCGACTGCTTCTTGCTGCTCGACTTGCGCTTGCTGCCGGAGCTCTTCTTGGCTGCCATGTCCTAACCTCCCGGCCGCGACGGCCTGCAAGGCAAGTGCCGAAAGAGCTCGCCCGCGAGGCCCATCGCTTCGTTCGCGGCCGCGGCTAGCTACTGGCCGCGGGACCTCTAGACCTCGTCATTGCGAGGAGCGCAGGGACGAAGCAATCTCGACGCCGCAACGTCGAGATCACTTCGCTTCGCTCGCGATGACGATGGCGAGGTCCGGCGGCAACGAGGAGGTCATCGTCGGCGGCGCCGGTTACTCCGCGGCCGCGGCGGTGAGCCCGTAGCCCGTTCGCCGGCGCCGGCGCCGGCGCCGGCCGCGCACCTCACATCGGCGTCGCCAGGAACGCCGGCCGCGCGCCGGTGACCGGATCGAACGCCCGCCCGGTGATCGCCCCCAGGTCGTTGATGTCCTGGGCGGTGGTGAGGACGTTCGTGTAGCCCGGCGCGACCAGAGTGTTGAGGTCGGTCATCACGCCGTTCTGCCAGAGGAAGGCACGGCAGCCGCCGGCGGCGTCGCAGGAGATGCCGACCACCTGCCGCCGTTCGTTGATGCCGTGCGCCTCGCTGTAGACGTCGCCCGGCAGCGCACCGAGGTCGCGGATGCCGTCGCGCCGGGTCCACAGGAAGGCGTGGAGCTGCGGATTGTCGGGGTCGTCGCCCGGCTGGCCGGCGAAGCCGACGACGTCGCCGCGCTGGTTGATGGCCATCGGCGTGTTCCACGCCACGCCGCCGAGGTTGCCGACGTCGGTCACCGTGCCCTTCTCCCACAGCACGGCGTGCTTGGCGGTGAAGCGGCCCACCGCCTGGTCGCAGGTGCCCGAGATGCCGACCACTTGCCCGCGGTCGTTGATCGCCGTGGCGGCGCTCGAGGTGTCGCCGGGGATCAGGGGCAGCTCCTGGATCTGGTTCCTCCCCGGCCCCCAGACGACGGCGCGGAACTGCAGCACCTGGGGCGGCACGCAGGTCGGATCATGCACGCTGTTCTCCGCCCACCCCACCACCTGGGCGCGGTTGTTGGCGCCGGTGGCGAAGCCGTTGTTGCCGCCGAGGGTCGGCAGCGCCCGCATCGATCCCCACTTCCAGACGAACCCCAGGCAGGTGTAGCCGGTCGCCGTCGCCCCGGGGAAGAAGGCGGCGCAGCTCCAGCTCTCCCCCAGCGGATCGGGCGTCGCCGTCTGGGCGATGCCGGCGATGATGCCGACGTTGTTCTTCACCGGCCAGGCGACGCTGCTGTTGGGCCCGCCGAGAGTGCCGAGGTCGAGCTGGGCGCCGTAGAGCCAGAGACTGGCGTGGCGGCTCTGGTTGCCGGTGAGGTTGGAGTAGCCGGCCACCCAGCCGGCGTTGTTGATGCTGTTGCCGCGGCTCACCGTGCCGCCCAGGGAGGCGAGGTTGGTGACCTGGTACCGGGTCTGTGCGCTCTTGGTCTGTCCTTGGACGACGCCGGCCAGCAGCACTGCGGCGAAGATGGACGATCGCGCGAGCCAGGTTCTCACAGTGGTCTCCTTGTTGATCGACACTCGGCGGTAGCGCCAGTGCGCGATCCCAAGGTAGGGCCACGCGAGCTCCATTGCTCGCCGGTTTCGGACGCCGAATCTAGGCGCGCTGCGCGAGGTGCATGGCGGCGTAGGCGCGCCACGGGCGCCACTGCTCGGCCCGCGCGCGCAGCGTCCCCGGTCCGCTGGCGCCGGCGGCAGTTTGCAACGAGCGGTCGGAGGCTGGGAAAGCGTCCGGCCAGTAGAGCGTGCGCATGACGATCTGCGTCGCCACGCGATCGCCGACGCCGGCGATCGCCCGCAGCGCGCGGCACGCGGCGACGACGTCGCTGCCCGGCGCCAGCTCGAGCCGGCCGTCGGCGACGGCGCGCGCCGCGGTGGCAAGAGCGATGGCGCGACTGGGTGCGACCCCGAGCGCGCGCAGACCCTCGACGCCCGCCGCGGCGACCCGCTCAGCCGTGGGTGCGAGGCGGTCGAGGCCGGCGATTCCGCTGTCGATGGGCTCGCCCAGGGCGTTGACGACGCGGCGCGTGAGCACACGCGCCGACGTGGCGGGGGGGCCGCTGCCGCGGAGCAGCGCGCCGAACACGATCTCGAAGCCGTCGAGCGCGCCGGGTACGCGGATGCCGGGGCGCCGGGAGACCAGCGGCGCGAGACCCGCCTGCGCGAGGTGGGCGTCGATCACCGCCGGCTCGGCGTCGAGGTCGAAGAGCTGCCGCAGGCGCGCCAGCAGCGGCATGAGCACCGGCAGCAGCGACAGCGACACCTCGAGGTCGAGGTGGGTGCTCGCGGGGCGGTGCGCGGGCCGCGGGCAGGCGGCGGCGTCGCCGGCGAAGACCACGCCGCTGCGCCCGTCGATGTGCACCGTTCGCCCGTAGCGGCCGTCCTGCACCAGCTCGACGCCGGGAAGGGCATCACGCTGCAGGGTGCCCAGCAGCAGGTCCCAGGCCAGCGGCGGGCGGTAGGCCAGCGTCAGCCGAACGACGTCGTCGACCGGGGCGCCGGCCCCGGCGACAGCACCCGGCACGCCGGAGCGGACGCTCGCCCGCGACGCCCGTCGCAGGCTGCTCGGGCTCAGCCGGTAGCGCTGGCGAAACGCCGTGTTGAAGCGCCGCAGGCTCTGGAAGCCGCTGGCGAAGGCGATCTGCGTCACCGGCAGCACGGTGTCGGCGAGCAGGCGTTTGGCGAGCAGCAACCGGTGTGTCTGGGCCAGCTCGATAGGCGACACACCTACCGCGCGCTCGAGAGCGCGACGCAGGTGACGCTCGCTGACGTCGAGCTCGTCTGCCAGCTCCGCCACCGAGCGGCCGTTCAGCCCGCCGGCGCCGATGCGCAGCGCGGCGGCGAAGGCGAGGCGTGAGATGGCGTCGACCGGCGCCCGCCCCGGCGCCAGCTCGGGGCGGCAGCGCAGACAGGGGCGATACCCGGCCCGCTCGGCGGCAGCCGCCGAGACGAAGAAGCGCCGATGGCTGGCGATCGACACCCGCGCCGGGCAGATCGGCCGGCAGTAGATGCCGGTGGTGGTGACGCCGATGAAGAAGACGCCGTCGAACCGCGGGTCGTGCGTCCGCGCCGCTCGCTGGCACTGGTCGGTGCTGAGCAGCATCCGCGAGGCGAGAGAGCGCTCCACGGCGCCAATCTACACGCCAGCGCGGGCGCCGACTCGCCGGATTCGGACCTCGTATGGTGGCTGCCGGCGGCGGGCTGGCCCAACTTGCCCACCCTTTCTGTTTCTTCCCCCTCTTGGGCCGAGAGCGGCCGTCCTGCAGAACGTCATGCCCGACAGTGCCGACCTCTACACCGGCTCGCTCCCATCACCGCGACCGAGGTGGGAGAGGCCGTGTCCCCTTTTCTCGCCTGGCCGCGTTTCAGGGGTGATTGACCACGCAAACTCCGACGCCCCCTGGAGCCCAGCCATGAGAACTGAACGCCGCCGCGACGTCCCCGTCCGCACCAGCCTCGCCCTTACGCTCCTCGTCCTCACCGCGCTGCCCGCCAGTGCCGCGGTGGTGGACATCGACCAGAATGCGGCCCTCCAGGGTGGGGTCACGCCCGGCGACACCGCCGGGTTCCCGGTGACCATCTTGCTTCCAGGGAGCTATCGGTTGACCTCCAACCTCGACGTGCGGGCGCCGGCGAACCCCGGAGTGGTCAACCCCGAGTCGGTGACCGCCATCGACGTCAGGGCGCCCGGCGTCACCCTCGACCTCGGCGGCTTCGCCATTCTCGGGCCGACGCAGTGCTCGGGTACGCCCCTCACCTGTACGCCGGTCGGCAACGGCATCGGCATCAGTGGCCTCAGTCAGTCTCCCCACGGCCTGCGGGTGAGCAACGGCGCCGTGGTCGGCATGGGGGGAGCAGGCGTCATGATCCACGCCTTCGGCGCCAGCGTCGAGCACATCACCGCCAGCAAGAACGGTAGCTTCGGGATCCTTCTCGTCGGCGGGCGGGTAAGCGACAGCACTGCCCTCGAGAACGGCCTCGACGGAGTCGAAACCGGCCTCGGTACGGTTGTCGAGCACGTGACGTCTCTCTACAACGGTGTCCATGGGATTCGCCTCACTGACAGCGGCACGGTGGTCGAGAGCGTGGCGGATGGAAACGGCGGGGACGGGATCACCTCACCGGGAGGCACGCCCGGCGGCCTGCCGGTCTCCGTGCGCGGCTGCTCGGCCAACTACAACGGCGGAGACGGGATCGACCTGCACGCGGGCACAGTGAGCGAGAACACCGCGTCGAGCAACGTCGGCGACGGCATTGCGGTTGTCACCGGCACGGTCAAGAACAACACCGTGACCTCCAACGGCACCTACGGCCTCGACCTCGGCAAGGGTGCCGGCTACGACGGCAACACGCTGATCGGCAACCACGGCGGCCCGACGGCGGCGCAGGTGCGGGGCGGCGTCGAGCTGGGCAAGAACCTCTGCGACCACTCACCGAAGCCCACCATCACCTGCCCGTGAGGCCCAGCGCCCGCACCGGCGCCACGCCCCAGGGCGGGCGACCGGGTCACTCCTCGCGCAGCGTCAGCGCCGGGTCGACCCGCGCCGCCCGCCAGGCGGGCGCGCCGGAGGCTATCGCCGACACCAGCAGCAGCAGCGCGACGACGCCGAGGTAGGTGGCGGGGTCGAGGCGGGTGACGCCGAACAGCAGCGTGCCAAGGGCGCGACTCGCCACCGCCGCCGCGACGAGACCGACGAGGGCGCCGAGCGCCGCGAGCCGCAGACCCTGCCGCAGCACCACTCCGAGTATCGCGCCCTGCGAGGCACCGAGCGCCGCGCGCACGCCGAGCTCGCGCCGGCGCTCGGCGACGGTGCCGGCGAGCACGCCGTAGATCCCCGCCGCCGCTAGGGCGAGGGCAGCGAGCGCGAAGACCTCGAAGAGCACCAGGGTGAAGCGCTGCCGCGCCGCCGAGGTGGCGACCAGGCTCTCCATGGTGGCGGCGCGGACGATCGGCTGGTCCCGGTCGACCGACCAGACGGCCCGCCGCAGGGCGGGCGCCAGCGAGGCGGGATCGCCACGGCCGCGCGCCACCAGCCAGAGCGCCCGGGCGGTGAAGGGCCACTGCTCGTTGGGCACGTAGACGGCGTCCGCCTCGGGGGCCGCCAATGAGGCTTGCTTGACGTCGCCCACCACCCCGACGACGGTGAACCAGGGCGCGTCGAGCGGGCCGATCTGCAGCCGCCGGCCGAGGGGATCGATCCCCGCCAGCGCATGCCGCGCAAACGACTGGCTGACGACGATGGCGAGGGGCGCCCCGGCCCGGTCGCGGTCGTCGAACAGCCGGCCCTGGCGCAGCGGGATGCCGAGGGTCTGGAAGTAGCCCGGGCTCACCGCGTAGCGAAATGCGTTGTTGGCCCGGTCAGGCGAGCCGCCGGCGCTCGGCTCGAGGCGCACGCCGTATTCGTCGTCGTCGCCACTCAGCGGCAGCTGGCTGGTGAAGGCTGCGGCCGTGACAGCGGAGCGCTGGCGCACCGCATCGAGGCTGCGGGCGAAGAATTGCCGCGTCGCGTCGTCGTCGTCGAAGCGGTGGCCGGCGGTCTGCACCTGCATGGCGATCACTCCCTCGGCTTGGAAGCCGGAGGGGATGGCGAGCAGGTGCCGCAGGCTGCGCAGCAGCAACCCCGAGCCGACCAGCAGCACCAAGGCGAGAGCCACCTCGGCGACCACCAGCCGGCCGCGCGCCGCCTGGTTGCCGCCGGCGGCGCGTCGCGAGCCCTGCCGCAGGTCGGGCAGCAGGTCGCCACGCGCGGCGCGCAGCGCCGGCGCGAGGCCGAAGGCGAGGCCGACGAGGGTCGTCATGCCGAGCGCGAAGGCGAGCACCCAGCCGTCGACCGCGATCGCCTCGGCCCGCGGCAGCCCGAGGGGGCTGAGCGCCACCAGGGCGCGCACGCCCGCCGCCGCCAGCGCCAGGCCGAGGGCGCCTCCGAGGCCGGCGAGCAGAAGGCTCTCCGCCAGCAGCTGTCGCACCATCCGCGCCCGCCCGGCGCCGAGAGCGGCGCGCACGGCGAGCTCGCCGCGCCGGCGCGCGCCACGAGCGAGGAGCAGGTTGGTGACGTTGACGCAGGCGATCAGCAACAGCAGCGCCACGGCTCCCACCACCGCCAGCAGCGCCGGCTTCACCTCGCGAGTGACGTCGTCCTGCAGGCGACTGACGAGGAAGCCGGCCGAGAAGTAGGCGTTCGGCAGGTCGCGCCGCAGGGCTGGCGCGAGCGCCGCCAGCTCGCGCCCCGCCTGGTCGATGCCGACGCCCGGCCGCAGGCGGCCGGCGGCGCGCAAGTGGTGCCCCAGGGCCTGCGGCAGCGAGGGCTCGTAGCGCAGCGGCATCCACAGCGCCGCCTCCGGCGCCAGCACGTTGTCGAGGCCGCGCGGCATGACGCCGATCATCGTATAGGGATCGCCGTCGAGATCGACGGGGCGACCGAGGACGGCACGGTCGGCGTGGAAGCGCCGGCGCCAGAGGGCGTCACTCAGCACCACCACGCGCGCACTGCCAGCGTGGTCTTCGGCCGGCGAGAAGCTCCGGCCCAGCGCCGGTTGCACGCCGAGCACGTCGAAGTAGCTGGCGCTCACCCGCTGCCCGTCGAGGCGCTCGGGCTCGGTCGCACCGGTGAGCGTCGGCTGCCAGGGTCGCATCACCGCCAGGGTGGCGAACGAGTGGCTGCGCTCGGCGAGGGCGCGGAAGGTGACGAAGGTGGTGGGCAGGCGCGAGCCGTCGTCGGCGGCCTCCCACACCGTCACCACCTGCTCGGCGTGCGGATACGGCAGGGGCTGCACGAGGATCGGGTTGACGGCGCTGAAGATGGCCGTGGTGGCGCCGATGCCGAGAGCCAGCGTCAGCACGCTGACGAGGGTGAAGGCGGGGTCGCCACCCAACCGGCGGGCACCGTAGCGCAGGTCGGCGAGGCTGGTCGACACCACGTTCTCCCAACCGTAGGCGCGCACCTGCTCGGTGACGCCGGTCTCGCCGCCGAGGTCGAGCCGCGCGGCGCGCAAGGCCTGCTGCGGGGTCAGCCCGCGGGAGGCGTGCGCCGCCGCGGCCTCCTCGAGATAGTGCTGTACCTCGTCGGTGACGTCGCGGTCGGCGGCCGCGCGCCGGGTCAGCACCCGCAGGCCGCGGCTCGCCTGGCGTCAGAGCGACACGGCGCTAGCCCTCCGCCTTCAGCAGCCGCGCCACCGCCGAGGCCCGGCGCGACCACTCCGAGGTCTCCACCTCGAGCTGCCGGCGGCCGGCGCGGGTGAGCTGGTAGTAGCGGGCGCGCCGCGACTTCTCCGTCTGCCGCCACTCGGCGTCGAGCCAGCCGGCGCGCTCGAGCCGCTGCAGGGCGGTGAGCAGTGACCCCGGGTTGACCTTGAAGACCCCGCGCGAGATCTGCTCGATGCGCCGGGCGATGCCGAAGCCGTGCATCGGCTCGAGGCTGAGGGTCTTGAGGATGAGCAGGTCGAGCGTACCCTGGATGACGTCGGTGGTGGCCTCGTCCATGGCGACACCCTACTCGCTATCATCTTGATTGTCAAGATGTGACGCTCAAGAGATATGCCCTCGCCGCCGGCCACCGCCGCGGCAGGGACCGGAGCCACCATCCCGACCTCGTCATGGCGAGGAGCGCAGCGACGAAGCAATCTCGACGTCGAGATCGCCACGGCCG
>DASYUP010000043.1:0-1576 GCA_036001185.1 Thermoanaerobaculia bacterium | reverse complement strand
GTGATGATCGGCGCCACTGGCCTGCTGCTCGACACCCTGGTGCGCCGGCTCGAGCGGCTGCCCTCGGTGTCGTGGGGGTTCTCGGCGTGAGCCTGCCGGCGGCAATGCCGGCCACGCTGCGGCCCAAGGTCGCCATCCGCGGCCTGGGCATGAGCTTCGTCACTCCCGACAAGACCGTCGAGGTGCTGCGCGGCCTCGACCTCGACGTTGCCGAGGGTGAGCTCGTCTGCGTGCTCGGCCCCTCCGGCTGCGGCAAGTCGACGCTGCTCAACGTCGTCGGCGGCTTCCTGCCGCCCACCGAGGGCGAGGTGCGCATCGACGGCGAGCTGGTGCAGGGGCCCGACCCGCGGCGCATCTTCGTCTTCCAGGAGCGCGGCGTCTTCCCCTGGCTCACCGTCGAGGGCAACATCGGCTTCGGCCTCTGGCAGCTCGGCGAGGCCGAGCGCCGCGAGCGCATCGCCCACTACGTCAACCTGGTGGGGCTGCACGGATTCGAGCAGGCCTACCCGCAGGAGCTGTCGGGCGGTATGAAGCAGCGCGTCGAGGTCGCCCGCGCCCTCGCCGTCAACCCCGACGTGCTCTATCTCGACGAGCCCTTCGGCGCCCTCGACTCCATCACCCGCCTGCAGATGCGCAGCGAGCTGCTGCGCATCTGGGAGCGCGAGCGCAAGACCGTGCTCTTCGTCACTCACGACATCGAGGAGTCGGTGCAGCTCGCCGACCGCGTGGTGGTGATGTCGGCGCGGCCGGCGGAGATCCGCCGCATCGTCACCATCGACATCGCCCACCCACGCGACCTCTCGTCGCGCCGCTACATCGAGCTGCGTGACTCCATCTTCGAAGAGATCGGGCTCGCCCACCGTGTCTGAGTCCCTGCTCGCCGCGGCGCCGCCGGCGGCACGGCGCCCCCGCCGCCCGCCTGCGAGCGAGCCGCGGCTGTCCGTCGCGGCGCGCCTGTTGCTACCCCTCGGCTGCACGCTCCTCGCCCTGCTCGCCTGGCAGCTGCTGGTGATGGTGAGCCGCACCCAGGTGTTTCCCCTCCCCGGCGAGGTGGCGCGCGGCATCGGCGAGCTGCTGCGCAAGGGGATCCTCTGGCGCTACATCGGCGACTCCCTGCGGCGCGTCAGCCTCGGCTACGGACTGGCCGCCCTCCTCGGCATCGGCCTCGGCCTCCCCCTCGGCCGCTCGGCGACCCTCGATCGGCTGATCAACCCCCTCATCCAGATGCTGCGCCCCATTTCGCCGCTCGCCTGGATGCCGCTGGCGATCATCTGGTTCGGGGTCAGCGACCTCGCTCCGATCTTCCTCATCTTCCTTGCCGCCTTCTTCCCCATCGTCGTCGCCACCGCCAACGCCGTGCGCACCATCCCGCCGGTGTACTTCCGCGCCGCCAGCAACTTCGCCCTGCCACGCGCCGCCCTGCTGCGGCGCGTGCTGCTGCCGGCCATCGTCCCCCGCGTGCTCACCGGCCTGCGGGTGGCCCTCGGCATCGCCTGGATGGTGGTGGTGGCGGCCGAGATGCTGGGCGTCGACTCCGGCCTCGGCTACCTCATCCTCGACTCCCGCAACGCCGGCA
>DASYUP010000042.1:0-3097 GCA_036001185.1 Thermoanaerobaculia bacterium | reverse complement strand
GGCGCCGCGGCGCCGACGCCCTGCGGTAGCATCGCCGGCGATGCCCCTCACCTATCCGCGCTATCTGCAGCTCGAGGCGCTGCTGTCGCTGCAACAGCCGCACTCCGAAGGCCCCGAGCACGACGAGATGCTGTTCATCGTCATCCACCAGGTCTACGAGCTGTGGTTCAAGCAGATCCTCCACGAGCTCGCCTACCTCAAGCGCAGCCTGCTCGACGGCGACACCCCCACCGCCCTCGCCACCCTCAAGCGCGTGCTCACCATCCTCAAGGTGCTGGTGTCGCAGATCGACGTGCTGGAGACGATGACGCCGATCGCCTTCAATTCCTTCCGCGATCGGCTGGACGCGGCGAGCGGCTTCGAGTCGGCGCAGTTCCGCGAGCTCGAGCTGACCCTCGGCCACAAGCGCCCGAGCGTCGCCGCCCGCTATCCGGAGGGGAGCGCCGAGCGGCGGCGCCTCGACGAGCTGATGGCCGCACCCAGCGTCTGGGACTGCTTCTTGCGCTACCTCGTTCTCGAGGGGTACACGATGCCGCACGCGGCGCTCGAGCGGCTTCCCCACGAGCCCACCGCCGAGTCGCCGGAGGTCCAGGAGGTGCTGCTCGACATCTACCGCCACGATCCCATGGTGGCGCAGATCTGCGAGCGCTTCGTCGACCTCGACGAGGGCATGCAGGAGTGGCGCTACCGCCACGTCAAGATGGTCGAGCGCACCATCGGCACCAAGCGCGGCACCGGTGGCTCGACCGGCGCCGAGTACCTGCGCACCACCATCGGCAAGCCGCTCTTCCCCGACCTCTGGGCGATCCGCGTCAGGCTCTAGGCCCGGGGCGACAGATCCCACAGATCCAGGCGCGGCCATGACGCCCCTCGACCCGGCGACCCTCTACCGCTCCCCCAACGCCCTGGCGCCGCTCTACTCGCGCTTCCGCGTGGCGGAACGGCTGCTGCTCACCGGCCATTCGCACCAGGCCTGGCCCGACCGCGCCGCCGCCGGTCAGCTGGCGGCCTTCGACGACGCCGCCCTGCTGGTCGACGAGAAGTGGGAGCGCGCTTTCGCGCGGGCCCACCAGGTGCGCAGCGGCTTCGCCCACCTGCTCGGCGACGCCGCCGCCAGCATCGCCCTCGGCACCAGCACCCACGACCTGCTGGTGCGCTTCCTGTCGGCGCTGCCGCTGCGCCAGCGGCCAAGGCTGGTGACCACCGACGCCGAGTTCCACAGCGCGCGCCGCCAGCTCGACCGCCTGGCCGAGGAGGGCATCGAGCTGGTGCGCGTCGCCGCCGCCCCCGCCGACACCGTCGGCGAGCGCCTCGCGGCGGCGGTCGACGACCGCACGGCGGCGGTCGTCACCTCGACGGTCTTCTTCACCGACGCCGGCATCGCCGGCGCCCTGCCGGCAGCGGCCGCGGCCTGCGATCGCCACGGCGCCGAGCTGCTGCTCGATGCCTACCACCACCTCAACGTGGTGCCCTTCTCGCTGCGCGGGCTCGACGGCGCCTTCGTCGTCGGCGGCGGCTACAAGTACTGCCAGCTCGGCGAGGGCAACGCCTTCCTGCGGGTGCCACCGGGGTGCCGCCTGCGCCCCACCGTCACCGGCTGGTTCGCCGAGTTCGAACGCCTGGAGGCGGCAGCGAGCGCGAATGCCGGGGTCGCCTACCCGCGCGATTCGGCGGCGCGCTTCGCCGGCGCCACCTACGATCCCACCAGCCACTACCGGGCCGCCGAGGTGTTCGCCTTCTTCCTCCAGCAGGGGCTCACCGCCGAGCTGCTGCGGGAGGTGAGCCAGCACCAGCTGGCGGTGCTGTGCGGCGCCTTCGACGAGCTCGACCTGCCCACCGCGCTCGTCACCCGCGATCGGCAGACGCCGCTCGCCGGCTTCGGCGGCTTCCTGGCCCTGCACTCGCCGCGCGCCGGCGGGCTGTGCGCCGCCTTGCGCGCCGAGGGCGTGCTCGCCGATGCCCGCGGCGAGGTGCTGCGGCTCGGTCCGGCGCCCTACCTCAGCGACGCGCAGCTCGGCGAGGCGATGAGCCTCCTCGGCGTGGCGGCGCGGCGACTGCTCTAGGGGGCGCACGGTGGTGCGCGCTGGGCCTCCGGAGGGAATCGGCCGTTGAGGCCCCTCGTCGCAAGGCTCCTCGGGGCTGAGCCCGCCGCGCGCACAGTCGTGCGCGCTCTGGGCTCAGAGGTGAACCCGCAGCCCGAGGTAGACCTTGGTCTCGCGCGTCTGCGGCGTGTCCTGGATGAGATCGAAGCGGCCGACGCCGAAGAGGCTGAGCATCTCGCTCACTCGCACGTCGAAGCCGAACTGCGCGTTGACTCCCACCTTGCCGTCGCTGGTGCTGACGCTGCCGCCACCGATGCGCGGCGTCCGCTGATCGAAGAAGTGGTAGCCGACCCCCCCACCGACGAAGTACTCGAAGACCCGCAACCGCACGGCGCCGCCGATGTTGACGCCCACCAGGGTGTCCTTCGAGCTGGCGCCGTTGTTGTCGCGCTTCCAGTACCCGACCTCCGGCTCGAAGTAGCCGAACACCGAGCCCTGCCGCTCCTCGCCGGCGACGCGGTAGCCGATCCGAGTGCGGAGGTTGGCGGTGTAGTAGGGATCCGAGGAGCTGCCGGTGTCGACGAGACCGCCGCCGAGACCTACCGAGAAGCGACCTTCCTCGTCCTCCTGCGCCAGCAGGGGGGTGGCGAGCACGAACAGCAGAGCGAGAACTGGAAAGAGACGGAACCGCACCGGCATGGAACCTCCTGCGGGACGCGTAAGCTAAAACAAATCATTGGATTGGGCGAATCCTAACATGGCAGCGCGGGAGCACGGGAGCGCGGAGGCGGTCAGCGCGACGACCCGTCGAGTTGCCGCAGGTAGGCCTCGCGCAGCCTGCCGGTCAGCGGGCCCGGCCGGCCGCCGCCGATCGGCCGGCCGTCGACGCGCACCACCGGCAGCACCTCGGTGGTGGTGCCGCTGAGGAACGCCTCGTCGGCGGCGTAGAGGGCGGCGAGCGGCACCGCGCCGAGGCGCAGGGGGATGCCCAGCTCACCCGCCAGCGCCAGCACCTGACCTCGCGTCACCCCCTCGAGGATGTAGTTGCACGCCGG
>DASYUP010000041.1:0-5266 GCA_036001185.1 Thermoanaerobaculia bacterium | reverse complement strand
GCTGGCCCTCCTGCTCGGCCTCGCCGTCGCCGGCGCCGCGCGCGCCGAGTTGGTGCTGCTGCAGGGCGGCGACGTCGTCAAGGTCAAGGCCTACGAGATCGGGCCCGAGCAGGCGCGGCTGACGCTCCCCTCCGGCGGTGTGCTGACCCTCTCGGTGCTGCGCATCGACCGCGTGCTCGCCGACGAGATCGTGCCCCTTCCCGAGCCGCCGCCCACCGAGCCGGCCGGGCTCGTGCTCGGCTACCGTGACGACGCCGCCGCGCCGGCGACTCCATACGGCGACGAGATCCTCGCCGCCGCCCGCCGCCATCGGGTCAACCCCACGGTGGTGGCTGCGGTGATGCAGGTGGAGTCGGCGTTCGACGCCGCGGCGCGTTCGCGCAAGGGCGCCCGCGGGCTGATGCAGTTGATGCCGGCCACCGCCGCCCGCTTCGGGGTGACGGTCGCCGAGTTGCTCACCCCCGAGCGCAACGTCGACGCCGGCACGCGCTACCTGCGCTTCCTCGTCGATCGCTTCGGCGAGGACCCGGTGCGGGTGTTCGCCGCCTACAACGCCGGCGAGCATGCCGTCGACCGCTACGGCGGCATGCCCCCCTACCGTGAGACGCAGGACTACGTCCGTCGCGTGCTCGCCGTCCTCGGCACCCCGGCGATGGCGGCGCCCGCCGTCGCCCGGCGCTGAGCCGCCCTCCCTTGCGACGCACGCGACCGGCGCTCCGTATGACCAAGCGATGCGAGTCGTGCTGCCGATGATCGGCGACCTGGCCACGCCGCCGGCGGCTGCGCGGCCGCTCACCGAGATCCGCCCGCGCTTCATCTTCGATGAGCTGTGCCGCGGCGTCCTCGGACAGGACAAGGCGCTGCGTCACGTGGCGGTAGCGATCTACAAACACACCACCGGCAAGGTCTCCGGCAACCTCCTGCTGGTCGGCCCCTCGGGCACCGGCAAGACGACGATCATGAACAACATCCAGCGCCTCTACCACGAGGTGCCGGAGTACCGTCCGTTCCGCTCGGTCACCATCATCAACGCCAACCTGCTGGTCGACTCCGATCGCATGGAGTTCCGCCCCGACCGCCTGCTCACCGCCGTCGAGCAGCGGGCGCGGGCGATCCTCGGCGCCCAGCCGTCGGTCAGCGATCTGCGCGAGGCGATCGAACGGGCCACCATCTGCGTCGACGAAATCGACAAGATGTCGTCGGTGGTGGCGGGCCGGCCCAACGCCATCGGCGTGGTGCTGCAGCAGGGCCTGCTGACGATGATGGAGGGCGAACACGTCGCCCACAAGACCCACGCCTGGGCCGACGGCGAGGAGAAGAACGTCACCCTCGACGTCGACACCGGGAAGATGATGTTTCTCTGCGGCGGCGCCTTCGAGGGCATCTTCGACCAGGTCTACGAGCGGGTGACCAAGCCGGGCAGCGGCGAGCGGCTGCGCACCCACACCATCCGCACCGCCGACGGCCAGGTGCGCATCGAGACCCGCTTCTCGCTCGCCGATTTCCTCAAGCCGCAGGATCTCTTCGAATACGGCATGGTGCCGCAGTTTCTCGCCCGCTTCGACCAGACGGTGCTGCTCAACGACCTCGGCAGCGACGTGCTCAAAGAGATCCTGCTGCGCTCGTTCGACTCGCCGTTCGTGCGTTCGCGCGCCTTCTTCCAGGTGATGGGCATCGAGCTGGAGATCGAGGACCTGGCGGCGGCGCTGATCGCCGAGCGCGCGGCGCGCGACGCCCGCACCGGCGCCCGCTCGCTGCGGCCGATCTTCACCGAGCTCATCAACCCCTTCGAGTTCGACCCCTGGTCGCAGGAGACGCTGGAGCCGCTGGGCGACGAGCGCTACCGCCTGCGCATCACCGCGAGCCTGGTGCGCGAGGCGCTGGCCCGCTAGGCCCGGAGCCGGACGCACCTCCCCGCGCGTTGCCGGTCCGCTGGGCGATCGCCTTCACCAGCCGCTGCAGCTCCACCGCCTGCGGCTCGGCGCGCGCCACCGCATTCACGAACGGCAGCACCTGGCGGGGGGCGCCCGGGCGCGAGAGGATCGCCGCCATCCCCTGCCAGGCCGGCCCGTAGCTCGGATCGATGGCGATCGCCTTCGCCAGGTGGCCGGCGGCGAGCCCGTAGCGCCCGAGGTCGTCGTAGACCACGGCCAGGTCGAACTGGGCGCCGAGCAGCTCGGGGTCGACGTCCACCGCGCGCTGCAGCGCCTCCAGCGCGCCGTTCCGGTCTCCCTTGCGTCGCAGCGCGCTGCCCAGGTTGACGTAGGCACGGCCGAGGTCGGGCCGCAGGGCGATGGCACGGCGGTAGTGCGCGATCGCCTCGTCGAGCCGCCCCTCGTCCTCCAGCACGGGGCCGAGGTTGAGGTGGCCGACGTGGTTGTCCGGGTCGACCGCCAGCATGCGGCCGAACAGCGTCCGCGAGCTCTGCCAGTAGGAGACCTGCTGGCGCGTGCAGGCGACGCAGGCGACGACCGCGACGACCCCGATGAGCGCCGCCACCCGGCGCCCGGCCGCGGCCCTCTGCAGCAGGTCGCCGGCGGTCCACACCAGGGCCACAGTGAGGCCGATGGCGGGCAGGTAAGTGTAGCGGTCGGCGTGCGACTGGTCCCCCACCTGCACGACGCCGGAGACCGGCAGCAGGACGACGAGGAACCAGAGCCAGCCGCACAGCAGCCACGGCATCCGCCGCCGCGCCCGTACGGCGACGACCGAGACGGCGACGATCAGCAGCAGCGACAGCGCCACCGCGGCGGGCGCCGGCGGGGCTGCCGGCAGCGGGTAGAAGGCGGCGAGCCCCGCCGGCCAGAAGGTGGCGGCGAGATAGCGCGGCACCGCCAGCGCGGCGTTGCCCAGCCGCACCGCCGGCCGCACCACCTCGAGGTCGGGCATCGCGCCTGAGTGGCGCTGGGTGAAGAAGGCGAAGCCGCCGGCGGCGGCCGCCATCGCCAGCCAGAGCGCCTTCTCCCCCACCCGCCGCGCCGCCTGGCGCGCCAGCGCAGCGCGGCCGCCCGGCTGCGCGCCCTCCTCACCGGTGAGCGCCGGCAGGCGCCGCAGCGGCCAGACATCGAGCAGCAGCATCACCGCCGGCAGGGTCATCACCATCGACTTCGACAGCAGCGCCAGGGCATAGGCAGCCGTTACCGCCAGGTAGCGCGCCGCGCCGCGCCGCTCGACCCAACCGACGTAGAGCAGCAACGCCAGCAGGGCGAAGAAACCGGAGGTCATGTCCTTGCGGGCGGCGATCCAGACCACCGGCTCGACGCGCAGCGGGTGCACCCCCCAGAGCGCCGCCGCCACCGCGGCGCGCCCGTGACAGCCCGTGGTCCGTTGGAAGAGCAGGAAGACCAGCGCCACCGTGCCAGCGTGCAGCAGGACGCTGCTCAGGTGGTGACCCGCGGCGTTGGCGCCATACAGCTGCCAGTCGAGCATGT
Organism: Thermoanaerobaculia bacterium; assembly: GCA_036001185.1. Classification (GTDB taxonomy): domain Bacteria; phylum Acidobacteriota; class Thermoanaerobaculia; order Multivoradales; family JAIOJS01; genus DASYQD01. The sequence continues at coordinate 1,835 of DASYUP010000041.1, read as the reverse complement.
GCGACAGCAGGGTGAGGGGCAGCCAGTTGGCGAAGTAGTCGGTCTGCGCGAAGGCCCAGCGCACCCCCTGCGCGCTGAGCCCGCGCAGCACCATGCCATAGCGCTGCACGCCGCGCGGATCGTCGTAGGCGACGAAGCCGCAGGTGAGCGCCGGTAGGAAGGCGAGCACCGTCGCCAGCACGGCGGTACTGGCGAGCAGCAGCGCCGACGGGCGGTAGCGCAGGGCTCCCTCGCGCGGCGCGGTGGCCGGCGCCGCGGCCGCCGCAGCGCCCCGCGGTGGGCCCGGCTCGGCGGCGGCATCGCTCATGCGCCACTGCAGCATACCAGCGCCCGAGCGACGAGCTGCGCTAAGCTGCCTTAGCCGCATGCTCGCCGAGATTCTCGCCCGCAGCGAGACCTTTGCCGACCTCAAGCCCGAGCAGCTGCGCTCGCTGGCGGCGCACTGCGCCGAGGTCCCGGTGCCCGCGGGGCGGCTGGTGTTCGCGCATGGCGAGCTCGGCGACGCCGTCTACCTCGTGCTGGAGGGCCAGATCACGGTGTTTCGCGATCAGGTCGGCCGGCCCATGCAGCTGCTGGCGCGCCTCGGGGCCGGCGAGCTCCTCGGCGAGCTCTGTCTGTTCGACGAAGTGACCCGTTCGGCCTCCGCCCGCGCCGCCACCGACGTGCGCCTGCTGCGCCTCGCCCGCGAGCCACTGATGGAGCTGCTGCGCCAGGAGCCGCACCTCGCCCTGCACATCCAGAACGCCGCCGCTCGCCGCCGCAGCAGCAACTCCGCCGCCGCCCTCGAGCTCGGGCAGCAGTCGGAGGTGCGCATCCGCCTGCGCGCCCCGGTGCGTATGCACTTCGCCGATGGCACCGTGGTGCCGGCCGAGCTCGCCAACCTCTCGGTGGGTGGCCTCTCGCTCAGCGGCGCGCCGACCGACTGGGCGCCGGGCACAGCGGTGCACTTCGAGCTGCACAGCGAGGGAGACGTGCTGCCGGTGGATGGCCGCGTCGCCTGGCAGCACGAGGACGCGGTGGGGATCGCCTTCGCCAGCCAGGCCACCGGCCACGAGCGGGTGGTCTACCGCCTGCTGCGCAAGCTCGGGTCCTAGCCCCGGATCATCCCCGCGCGGCGCGGCGGACGATGCCGTCGAGGATCATCAGGAAGGCCGCCTGCTGCTCCTGCTCCCCCTTCTCGATGACGCAGAGACAGCCGCGGCCGTCGAACTGCCGGTGCAGCTCGTCGGCGTGGTGGCTGGAGCGGATGATCACCCGCTTGAGGTCGACACCGCGGCGGCGCGCTTCCTCGAGCACGGCGGCGCCGTCGAGCGTCGGCATCTCCCAGTCGAGTAGCAGGAGCCCGACCGTGGGGGTCAGCTGGTCGATGGCCACCAGGGGATCGCTGTAGGTCTCGACCCGCACGCGCTCACCGAAGCGGTCCTCGAGCAGCCGCCGTAGCACCGAGCACTGAAACGGCGAGTCGTCGATCACCAGCGCCCGCACCGACTTGCCGACCTCTGCCAACGTCAACCCTCGCCGCCCACTCTGGATCATTCATCGCCGCGAGACGCGGCGGCTCGAAGCCATGGAGTACTGTCGCGCACGCCCATGGTAGCAGCGACCACCGATCCCATGGAGCGCTTCCACCCGCTGGTGCGGCAGTGGTTCGCCCGCCGCTACGGCGCGCCCACCGAGGTGCAGCAGCGGGCGTGGCCGGCGATCGCCCGCGGCGAGCACGTGCTGGCCACCGCCCCCACTGGCAGCGGCAAGACCCTCGCCGCCTTCCTCTGGGCCCTCGACCGCCTGCTCAGCGGCGCCTGGGAGGGCGGTCGCGTGCGAGTGCTCTACGTCTC
>DASYUP010000040.1:0-5437 GCA_036001185.1 Thermoanaerobaculia bacterium | reverse complement strand
GCGCGGGTGGAGGCGTGGGCGGCGACGACCTACGAGACCCTCGCCGAGCTCGCCCAGTCGGCACCCGAGAGCGGCGTCGTCATGCGCGAGATGCTGGTGCTCGGGCACGCGCCGCTCGCCGACCCCGGCTGGCCCGTCCTGCGCGGCTTCCGTCGCGCCGCGGCTCACGAGCTGCCACCGGGTTACGCCGACGGCTGGCTGGCCATGTCGCCGGTGGTCGCCACGCCGCGCTACCTGCCCTGGCTGCTGACGCGGCTCGCCCTCGCCGGCGGTGGCGTGGAGCTGGTGCCCGGCGGCGTGCCGAGCCTCGCCGCCGCCGCGCAGGCGACCGGCGCGACCCTCGTCGTGCACTGCAGCGGGCTCGGCGCCCGCGCCCTCGCCGGCGACCGCTCCCTGGTGCCGGTGCGCGGTCAGGTGGCGGTAGTGGAGAACCCCGGGCTGTCCCGCGTGGTGCTCGTCGAGGACGAAGCGGCGGCGCCGATCTACGTCATCCCACGGGGGGGAGACTGCGTGCTGGGCGGCACGGCCGACGTCGGCGAGGAGTCCCTGGAGGCGGATCCGGCGACGACGGCCGCCATCCTCGACCGTGCCGCGCGGCTGGTGCCGGAGCTCGCTGGGGCTCGCCTCCTCGACGTGCGGGTCGGCTTGCGCCCGACCCGGCCGGAGGTGCGGCTGGAGTGGGAGCCGACGACGGCAGACGAGCCGGACGCCGTGCCCGTCATCCACTGCTACGGGCACGGCGGCGCCGGCTACACCCTTGCCTGGGGGTGCGCCGAAGAGGTGACGGCGTTGGTGACGTCCGCGGCGACTACCGCGGCGTGGTGACGATCACCACGTTGCTGTAGGGCGAGGCCGCCCCGCCGGCGACCGCACGCACGCGGAAGCTGTAGCGGGTGCCGGGCTGCAGCCCGTCGATCACCGCCGACGTGCTGTTGGCGCCGAGCGCCTTCGCCGCCGTCCAGCCGCCGCGGCGCTTGCGCACCTCGACCGCGTAGCCGGTCTCACCGCTGGCGCGGTCGCGCCAGATGAGCGCCACCGTGCTCGGCGAGGTGGCGCGGCCCGCCAGGCGGGCGGGCGCCGCCAGCGCGCCGGTGCCGCCGCCACCGCCGCCGCTGCCGCCGTACAGCGTCGCCACTGCCGCGCGATCGTCGTCGGCCAGCCGGGCGCCGCGGCCGTCGTCGTGCGCGTTGGCGAACATCAGCGCGCTGCGGTCGGTCGAGTGGCCGAGGCCGAGGGTGTGGCCGAGCTCGTGGGCGAAGACCTCCTGCGCCACCAGCGGGTCGTTGGCGAAGAAGCACGCCGTGCCGTCGTTGGTGACGATGTCGGCCTCCAGCGCCTCGTGGTAACGCTGCCCCTTGTAGGTGCTGATGCGGCCGCTGTACCAGGGGCCGCCCATGGCGATGACGCCGCCGCTGCCGCAGTCGAAGGTCCCCTCGACCGCCTCGTTGGGGTCGTTGCGGAAGGGGTCGTCGAAGAGGATGGCGTTGGTGCCGTCGGACTGGGCGAGACCACCGCCGGCGCCGGTCGTGCCGGTGAAGGCGTAGCGGATGTTGGTCGCCGGGTCGTCGTTCCACGCCTGCAGGGCGACCTGGAAGGCGGCGACCGTCGCCCCCTCGCCGAGGCCCGGCTGGCCACCGGCGTGTACGCGCCAGGAAACGCTCGCTCCCTGGTCGAAGGAGAACCAGCGGATGGGGATGCCGTCGCCGGGCCGCAGGAGCGTGAAGCCCGAGCTCACCGAGGAGAGGTCTGCCGGCGCCTTGCCGACAACGTAGCCGTCGTCCTCCGGAGCGCCGCCGCCGCCCGTGGCGAGCCACTGCGAAAACGCCTCGTAGTCGCGCAGGCTGTCGCCGTCACCGCCTTCGCGGTCGGGACGACCGGGATGGATCTCGTGCGCGTCGGAGAGATCGCGCAGCGCCACCACCCTGCCGCCGAGCTCGCGCTGGTGGAAGGCGCCGAGCAGCAGGTGGACGACGCGGTAGGTGCCGTCGCCGGCGTCGCGCAGGAAGAGCAGGGTCTGCTCGCCGGCGGCGAACTCGGGGGCGCCCCAGATCTTGAGGCCGACGCCGGTGGTCTCGTCGAGACCGCCGGGCACGCGCACGGTGATCGTTCCGCCCGGCACGCTGCCCTTGAGCACGCGGTCCACCTCGACCCGGTAGTCGGTGGCGGGAATGCCGCCGTAGACGGGGGAGGCCGCAGCGCCGACGACCTTGGCGTCGACAACCACCGTCGCCTGACGGGCGAGGGCGTCGTCGGAGATCATCACGTAGCTGGTGGCGAGAGCCGGCCGTCCGGCGAGGGCGGCGGCGACGGCAAGGGCGGCGAGGAAGATGCGACGCAGGGAGAGCTTCATGGCGCCTCCTGGGCTCGGCAGGTGGTGGAAGCTGAGGTGTGTGGACATCGCCGGGCTCCACCGTCGTCATACGGCTGGCCGCCGACGAGGGTTAGAACCTCCGGGCAGTGTGGCCGATTCCCCCGCCGTCGCACGGTGAAAGCCGACGCCGCGTGGCAGTGAAACGGCTCTCAGCCGAGCAGGCCGAGGCTCGCGAGGCGCTGCCGCATGCGCGTCGCGTGGGTGGCCGCCCAGTAGACCCGGTGGCACTGCGGGCACTCGCGGAAGCGCCGCTGCGTGCGAGCGACGAAGGGCGGCACGCGCGGGAGCGCCTCCTCCGCCGCCAGCTCGACCAGCGGCGCGTTGCAGCGCAGGCAGCGCGACAGCAGGCGCGCCGGATCCAATGTCAGCGCCAGCGCGTCGAGCACCTGGCGGAGCTGCTCGGGCACCTGGTCGGAGGCGATCAGCAGGTGGCAGCGGGCGAGGCGGCGCTCGACGAGCTTGCGATCGCGGGTGAGGATGAGCCGTCCCTCGCGCACCGCCGTCGCGACCAGCCCGGCGTCGTCCAGCGCCGGATCGTAGGCGACGTCGAGACCGAGGGCCCGCAGCCAGCGGGCGAGGCCGCCGAGCATGGCGTCGGCGATGAGGCGCGGCTCGTCGTCGCTCACGTCGGGGGAACGACTTCGGTCGCCACGGTGGCGGCGAACGCCGCCGGGAGCGGCGCCTGCCGCAGGCGCGGGGCGAGTGCCCGCAGCGCCACCCAGAGGACGACGCCGACCGCCGCGTAGCCGGCGAAGAGGGGGCGCGCGCCGAGGCGCTGGTAGAGGGCGGTGCCGAGCAGCGGCGCGCTCGCGAAGGCGATGGAGAAGGCGAAGCTATAGGCGCCCAGGTAGCTGCCGCGGCTCCGCGCGTCGCCGCGGGCGGCGGCCACCGTCTCGAGGAAAGGCATGGTGAGCATCTCGCCTGCCGTCCACACCACCACGGTGGCGGCGACGAAGCCGTAGCCGCGGCCGAAGGGAAGCAGGCCGAAGCCGCCGCAGAAGAGCAGCATGCCCCACGAGGCGACGCGCAGCGGCGACGCGGCCGAGAGCCGTCGCACCAAAAGCATCTCGCAGACGACGATGAGCACCGTGTTGATGGCGTACACGCCGCCTATCTGCGGCTCGCGGAAGCGGTGGACCTCATGCAGCGTCAGCGGGTAGGTGGAGAAGAACTGATAGAGCACGGCGGCGTACAGAGTGGAGCAGGCGAGCATCGCGAGGAAGGGGCGATCGCGCCACGGCGAGCTCCCACCGGGCTCGCCGGTGGCCAGCGGCGCCAGCGCGGGTGGGCGATCGAGCAAGGCGATCACGGCGGCGGCGGCGAGGCAGGTGCCGCCGTCGACGACGAACAGCAACCCATAGTCGTGAGCCGCCAGAAAGCCGCCCAGCGTCGGACCGCAAGTCATCCCCAGATTGAGCGCCAGTCGACGCAACGTGAAGGCCTGGGTCCAGCGCTCGCGCGGCGCGTGGGCGGCAAAGGCCGCGGCGTTGGCGGGGCGGAAGGCCTCGGCGGTGGCGCCCACCAGAAAGACGGCGAGGGCGATGGCCGGCGGGCTCGTCAACCGGCCTAGCATCAAGAAGCCCACACCGTTGCAAGTGAGGCTCACCACTTGCACGCGTTTGGGACCGAAGCGGTCGGTGAGTCGTCCGCCCCAGTAGGTGCCCACCCCCGAGCCGAGGCCGTACAGGGTCACGACCACCCCCGCCCTCTGCGGCGTGAAGCCATGCCGCGAGGTCAGGTAGATCGCCAGGAACGGCAGCACCATCGTGCCGCTCCGGTTGAGGAAGCACGCCGCCGCCAGCACCCAGGCGCCGCGCGGCAGGCCGGAGTAGCCGTCGCGGTAGGCGGCGAGCAGGCGGCGCATGGCGGGATTGTCGCACCCGCCGTGGCGCCCGAACGCCGCGCCGCTCGCGGCGCCGGGTCCGCTGGCGATCGCGACGCGCCGCCTTCTCACGTAGGCTCGCCGTCGTGCCTCCCGCCGCTCTCGTCGCCCTGCTGTTGCCTCTGCGCCTGCTCGCCGGCGATGAGCCCGCCTCGGCGTCGGCGCCACCACCGACCGCCCACGAGGAGATCACCGTCACCGCCACCGCGGTGCCGACGCGGCTCGCCGAGACCCCGGCGGCCGTCACGCTGCTCGACGAGGACGAGCTCGTCGCGGCGGCGCCGCTCACCCTCGACGACCTGCTGCGCCAGGTACCGGGCTTCACGCTCTTCCGCCGCACCGGCAGTCGCAGCGCCAACCCGACGACGCAGGGAGCGTCGCTGCGCGGCATCGGCGGCTCGGGGGCGAGCCGCGCGCTGGTGCTCGCCGACGGCATTCCCCTCAACGATCCCTTCGGTGGCTGGGTGGCGTGGGGGCGGGTGCCGCGGCTGTCGCTCGTGCGCGTCGAGGTGCTGCGCGGCGGCGCCAGCGAGCTCTACGGCAGCGGTGCCCTGGCCGGGGTGGTGCAGCTGCTGCGGCGGCCGGCGGGACTCCCTGGCGACGGAGGCTCGCTGCTCGCCGAGGGGTCGGCGGGCGGCGAGCGCACCGCCAGCGGCGGTCTCTGGGCGGCCGGCCGATACGGTGCGTGGGGAGCGTCGCTCGCCCGCGAGGGGGTCACCTCCGCCGGCTACGTCCCCGTCGCGCGCACCGAGCGCGGGCCGGTCGACAGCCCCGCCGGTGGGCGACACCGCAGCGTCGAGCTGACCGTCGAGCGCGCGGCCGCCACCGGCGTGCGGCTGTTCGCGCGCGGCAGCGGCTTCGACGAGCACCGGGCCAACGGCACGCCGCTGCAGGAGAACTCCACCTGGCTGCGCGAGCTCGCCGCCGGCCTCGACCACTCGCTGGGCGGCGGCGCCGCCGCCTGGCGGCTCTGGTCGACGCGCGAGCGCTACTTCCAGACCTTCAGCACGGTCGCCGCCGATCGCGCGAGCGAGCGGCTCAACCGCGACCAGCGAGTGCCGTCGCGAGTGGTGGGAGGGACGCTGCGCTGGACGCGGCCGCTCGGCGACCGGCAGACCCTGGTCGCCGGCGCCGAGACGCGAAAGACGCGCGGCGAGAGCGACGAGCGCGCCTTCGTCGGCGGG
>DASYUP010000039.1:0-2340 GCA_036001185.1 Thermoanaerobaculia bacterium | reverse complement strand
TCCTCGCCTTGAACGCCGCCATCGAGGCGGAAACCGCCGGCGAGCACGGGCGGCGTTTCGGCGTCGTCGCCGAGGAGGTACGGCGGCTCGCCCACCGCGCCCGCGAGTCGGTGCAGTCGGTGCGCGCCCTGCTGGAGGAGTTCGTGGGAGCGATCCGCGCCACCGTCATTGCCACCGAGGAGGGCACCAAGGAAGCCGACGAGGTGCTCGCCCAGGCGCGCGCCGCCGAGGACTCCATCGAGGGGCTGCGCAGCGCCCTCTCCGAGACCGCCCGCGCCTCGCGCGAGATCTCGCTCGCCACCAAGGAGCAGCGCACCGCCTCCGACCAGGTGGCGATTACCATCAAGGAGGTGCGCGAGGTGATCCAGCGCATGGCCGAGGGGCTGCGCAGCTTCACCGTCACCGCCGAGCAGCTCAACGAGCTGGCGCTGTCGATCCAGCTGGTCACCCAGTCGTTCCGCTTCGACTCCAGCCGCTCGCTCAAGCACGTGCTGCAGGGGCACGCCTCGCGATTGGCGCCGCGGGGTCCCGGCTTCGAGGGGCTCGACGGCGAGCTGCAGGAGATCCTCGCCGGCGCGCCCTACGTCGAGTGCCTCTACCTCGCCGACCGTGACGGCCGGCTGGTGGCGCTGGCGGTGTCGCCGGAGTGGAGCCGCGACGGCAAGGTGCCGCCGGGCGTCGACGTTGGCCGCAACATGGCCGAGCGACCCTGGTTCCAGGCGGCGCAGACTAGCCGCAGCGCGGTGGTGACGCCGCTCTACGAGTCGCTGCTCACCAGCGAGGACTGCTTCACCGTCGCCGCGCCGATGGCCGGGGACGACGGCGTGCCGCAGGGGGTGCTGGGCGCCGACGTCAACGTGCGGAGCTGGATTCGCATCTGAGGCCGGGCGCCGCCGCGGCGCCGGAACCCACCCGTGGACGACGAGCTCCTCGACCTCGTTCCGCTGTTCCTCTCCGAGGCGCGCGAGCGCGTCGAGCACCTGCTCGAGCTGGCGCCGCAGGTGGAAACGACGCAGGCGTCGGTGGTCGAGGCGCGGCGGGAGTTCCATACCCTCAAGGGCTCCTGTCGGATGATCAAGCTGGCGCCGCTGGCCGAGCTCTGCCATCAGGGCGAGGAGCTGCTCGACGTGGTGGTTGCCAGCACCGGCGCGCGGGTCACCGCGGTGCTCGATCGCCTCAGCGGGATGCTCGAGGAGGTGGAACGCACTTATGTCCCGAGCTTGCTGACGGATTCGCTACGGCCCGTTGCTGTGCCACCCCCCGAGCGGCCGGGCGCCAGCGAGACGATCACGGCGCCGGGTTCTCCGCGTGAGGAAGAGGCGGAGGTGGCGGAGCTCGGCGGCGGCGAGCACCGGGTCTCGGCGCGCGTCGCCGACGCCCTGTCCGCCGGCGCCGCCGACCTGCGCATTCGCGCCCTCGCCGGGATGTCGCTCGCCGAGCGCGTGGAGCAGCTCGCCAAGCTCGCCGAAAGGGGGGTGCTCGAGCCGCAGCCGGAGCAGGTGCTGGCGATGCTCTCCTCGTCGCTGCGGCAGGCGGCGAGCGAGCTCGATGTCAACCAGCGGCGCCTGCTGCTGCGCGCCGAGGAGCAGCTCGACACCATGATGACGCTGCAGCTGCAGCCACTGCGCCCCTTCCTCCTCAGCCTCGCCCGCCACACTCGCGAGCTCGCCCTGACGCTGGGCAAGGAGGTCGAGGTGGCGCTCGAGGGGGGCGAGGCGCGGCTCGACCGCCGCATCAGCGCCGAGCTGCACGGCGCCTTCGTACACCTGGTGCGCAACGCCGTCGACCACGGCATCGAGCCACCGGAGCTGCGTCGCGCGCGCCACAAGCCGCCGCGCGGCGTCGTCCGCATCAGCGCCACCGGCCTCGGCGACCGCGTGGAGATCGCGGTGGCCGACGACGGGGGCGGCATCGATCCGGCGGCGGTGGTGGCCGCGGCGCGGCGCGCCGGCCTGCTACGCGACGACGTGGAGCTGACGCCGCAGCAGGCGCTGCAGCTGGTGCTGCGCGCCGGCTTCTCGACGCGGCAGCGGGTCTCGGAGGTCTCCGGCCGCGGAGTCGGGCTCGACGCGGTGAGCGGCGCGGTGCGGCGCCTGGGCGGGGAGATCTGGGTCGAATCGACGCCCGGCCAGGGGACCCAGGTCCACGTGGTGGTGCCGGCCGCCCGTCGTGGCGAGCGGGTGGTGGTGCTGCGGGTCGGCTTCTCGCGCCTCGCCCTGGCGCGCAGCGCGGTGGTCGCCATCCACCGCCTGGCCCCCGATGCCCTCGTGGAGCGGCAGGGGCAGTGGCTGGCCTGGCTGGGCGACCGGCTCGTCCCCGCCTTGCGGCTGTCCACCATGC
>DASYUP010000038.1:0-6548 GCA_036001185.1 Thermoanaerobaculia bacterium | reverse complement strand
GCTGAGCCCGCCGCGCGCACGGTCGTGCGCGCTCTGGGCTCAGCCCTCGAACCCGAGCTCGCGCAGGCGGCGGTAGAGCCGGCTGCGCGAGGTACCAAGCCGGCGCGCTGCCTGACTGAGGTTGCCGTTGGTGGCGCGCAGCGTGGCGGTGATGAGGCTGGCCTCGATGCGACGCAGCTCCTCGTCGAGGGTGCGCTCCGTCAGCATGCCGGTCTCGGCGGTGCCGCTGCCGGCGGCGCCGTCGCGCACGAACGAAAGGTCGGCGACGTCGACGACGCCGTCGGCCGGCAGCCGCGCGGCGATGCGCGCCGCCTCGTGGCGCAGCTCGCGCACGTTGCCCGGCCACGGGTGCGCCACCAACGCGGCGAGCGCGCCGGGGGTGAGCGCCACCGTCCCCACCTGCGCCTGGCGGAGGAAGTGGTCGAACAGCAGCGGCACGTCCTCGCCACGTTGGCGCAACGGCGGCACCTCGACGACGAAGCCGGCGAGCCGGTAGTAGAGGTCGAGGCGGAAGCCGCCGCGGCGGGCCACCTCCTCCAGCCGCTGGTTGGTGGCCGCCACGATGCGCAGGTCGACGGCGGCGGCCTGGCCGCCCACCGGCTGCACCTTCTTCTCCTCCAGCACGCGCAGCAGCTTCGCCTGCAGGGCGAGGGGGAGCTCGCCGATCTCGTCGAGGAGCAGCGTGCCGCGGTGCGCCTCACGGAACTTGCCGGCCCGCTCGCTCACCCCCGTCGCCACGCCGCGCTCGATGCCGAACAGCTCCGCTTCCAGCAGCTCGGCCGGGATGGCGGCGCAGTTGATGCTGACGAAGGAGCCGTCGCGGCGCGGTGAGGAGTCGTGGATGAGCTGCGCCACGTGCTCCTTGCCGACGCCGGTCTCGCCGAGCACCAGCACCGGCAGGTCGCCGCCGACCACCGTCGCCAGCTGCTCGTAGAGGCGGCGCATGGCGCGCGACTGACCGACCATCACGTCGGCGGGGAAGTTGAGGCTGCCGGGGGACGGCCGGCGCGTCGAGCGGACGCCGCTCGCTTTCTCGCGCAGCCAGTCGTGAGCGAACAGCCGCGCCACCACCGGCAACAGCTCGCCGGTCGCCGCCGAGAGGCCGCTGCCGCGCAGCAGCACGCCGAAGCCGCCGGCGCCGGCGGTGCGAAAGCCAGCCATCATCCACCCGGAGCCACGCTCGACGCGCGTCTCGTCGGTGGCGGCGCGGCGCACCGCGGCGGCGAGCTCGTCCTCGTCGAGGCCGGCGAGGGCGTCGCCCCAGGCCGCCACGGCGGCGATGCGCCCGGTGGGTGCCGAGGTGAAGGCGCAGCCGGCCTCGGCGCCGAGCCGGCGGCAGACCTCGGCCAGCATCTCGCCGCGCTGCGCCGCGGGACCGTGCAGGCTCCAGCGGATGAGGCCCTCGAGGAAGGCGAGCTCGGGTGGCCGCCCGCCGGCGAGCTCGCGCGGCGGGGGCTCGTCCGAGCGCCCGGCGAAGCTCGCCGGCGATGAGGAACCGTGCCTGCCGCCATTGCCGGTCGCCGGTGGCGCCGCCGTCCGCCGCAGCATCAGCTGGGTGTCGCCGAGGCGGAAGGAGTCGCCGGGCGCGAGCCCGGCGCGCTGCACGGCCAGCCCGTGCAGCATGGCAGGCGGCGCGTCGGGAGCCACCGAGAGCAGCGCGTCCTCGCCGGAGAGCTGCAGCGTCGCGTGGCGCCCCGCCACCTCGCGCCCCTCGAGCACCACCGCGCAGGCCCGCGAGGCGCCGAGGGTCACGGTATCGCCGACCAGCGGGATCTCGCGCCAGGCTCCCGGCGCGCCGCGGTGGCGACGCCGTACGGAGAGGACCCAACCACGCGAGCCGCCGCCGGCGGCGGCGCTACGCGGAGCCATGGGAGCGAAGAGCACGCATCGTAGGTCGAAAAAGTCGGGGGCCCTGGACGAGACCCCCGAAGAGCTCCGAGCCCTCAACATAGAGTCAGGCGCGGCGCCGGCGCCAGGAAACTGCCGCGACTGCCCGTCTGGCTGATGTGGCTGTCGCCAATGGCGTGACGAGCGTGTAGCGGCGACGGGGTGGAGCTCGATTCGCTTAGCCTTCGACCTCAGGAGGTAGTAGTGGAAAGACGCGACAGTGGATCCAACGGCGCAACGCCGGAGGTCGTCGTCGTCACCGGCGCTTCCGCCGGCGTGGGACGGGCGACGGTGCGTGAGCTCGCCCGCCGCGGCGCCTGGGTGGGGCTGCTCGCTCGCGGCGTCGACGGCCTCGAGGCCGCCCGCCGCGAGGTCGAGCAGGCGGGCGGCCGGGCCCTGGCGCTGCCCGTCGACGTCACCGACGCCGCCGCCGTCGAGGCGGCGGCCGAGCGCGTCGAACGCGAGCTCGGCCCCATCGACGTCTGGGTCAACGACGCCATGGTGACGGTGCTCGCTCCGTTCGAGGACCTGGCGCTCGAGGACTTCCGCCGCGTCACCGAGGTCAACTACCTCGGCACCGTGTACGGCACCCTGGCCGCCCTGCGCCGTATGCGGCGGCGGGACCGCGGCACCATCGTGCAGGTGGGCTCGGCCCTCTCCTACCGCGCCATTCCCCTGCAGTCGGCTTACTGCGGCAGCAAGTTCGCCGTGCGCGGCTTCACCGATGCGCTACGCAGCGAGCTGCTCCACGACGGCAGCGGCGTGCACCTCACCATGGTCCACCTGCCGGCGCTCAACACTCCGCAGTTCAGCTGGTGCAAGACGACGCTGCCGCGCCAGCCGCAGCCGGTGCCACCCATCTTCCAGCCCGAGGTGGCGGCGGAGGCCATCTGCTTCGCCGCCCACGCGCGCCGGCGCGAGGTGTGGGTGGGCCTCGCAGGAGTGGTGATCGCCGCCAACGCCGTGGCGCCCGCCGCCCTCGACCACTATCTGGCGCGACACGGCTACGCGGACCAGCAGTCGGACCAGCCGCTGCCGGCCGACCACCGCGACAACCTCTACCACCCCCTGCCGGGCGACCATGGCGCCCATGGTCGCTTCGACGACCGCGCTCGCGAACGCAGCGTCGAGCTGTGGCTGAGCGAGCACAAGGGCGCGCTGTTGGGCGCCGCCGCCGGCGCCGTACTGGTCGCCGCGCTGGGCGCCGCGTTACGGCGTCGTTGAGGTGGACGGCACGACGGTGCCGCGGCCGAGCAGGGCGCGCAGCCGCCGCCCGGCCCTGACGCCGAGCGCCTCGGGGGAAGGCTGCCGCAGCAGGTGCAACGGCCCGTCCTTGGCCAGCACCTTGACGTGCGAGCGCCCGTGCTCGTCGCGCCAGAAGCGCAGCGACGCGCGCGTGGTACCGACCCGCAGGCCGTGCAGCTCGAGGGCCGGCAGCCAGTCCGGCAGCAGCGGGTCGACCAGCAGCAGGTGACGGGCCGCGTAAGGCAGCAGGCCGAGCAGGCTCTGCAGCACCAGCGCCACACCGCTGGCGTTCCAGGTCTGCGGGCTGTTGGCCCGCGGGTAGGCGCCCGGGGTCGGGTGCTCGTCGCGCGCGTAGCCGCCGACGCACTCGGGCACCCGGAAGCCGGCGTAGAGCTCGGGCAGCCGGAAGATCGCCTCGGCGAGGCGCAGCGACTCGGCGCCGAACCCCATCCGCCGCAGGCCGAAGCAGATGGTGGCGTTCTCCACCGGCCAGACCGAGCCCAGGTGGTAGGAGAGCGGGTTGTAAGCCGAGTGGCGGGTGCTGAGGGTGCGGATGCCCCAGCCGCTGAACAGGTCGGGCGCCAGCAGGCGGTCGACGACGTCGCGCAGGCGCTCGCGGGCAATGATGCCGCTCGCCAGGCAGTGGCCGACATTGGAGGTGGCGGCGCGCACCAGGCGCTTCTCGGGGTCGAGGGCGAGACCGAAGAAGCGCCCCTCGGGGTCCCAGAAGTCACGGTTGAAGCGCTGCTTCAGCGCCCGCGCCGAGCGCCAGAGCCGCCGCGCACGACGGCGCTCGCCGAGCACCCAGGCGAGCGCCGCCATCAGGCTCTGGGCGGCGTACCAATAGCCCTGCAGCTCGCAGGTGGCGATCGGCGCCGGCACCGGCTTGCCCGCGTCGTCGACGATGGCGTCGCCGCTGTCCTTCCACCCCTGGTTCTTGGTGCCCACCGGCGAGCGGGTCAGGTATTCGAGGTAGCCGTCGGCGTCGCGGTCGCCGTGGGTGTCCGCCCACTCGAGGATGCGGCAGGCGGTCGACCAGTGACGTCGCACGTCGTCGCGGTCGCCGGTCCAGGCGTAGAGGTTGGCGAGCGCGATGACGTACATCAGTGGGCTCGCGAAGTCGGCGTAGTAGGCGGAGTAGGGGTTGATCTCCAGCCGCGCCAGCGGCCCGCTGCGCACCTGATAGGGGATCCGCCCCGGCTCCTCGTCGCGCCAGGCGAAGTCGCGATCGGACTGCAGGCTTCCGAGGCGGGTGAGCGCCGCGTCGAGCATGGCGCCGCGATCGAGCAGGCCGGCCTGCCAGCCGGCGGTCAAGGCATCGCGGCCGAAAAAGGCGGGATAGAGCGGCATGCCCGCCTGCAGCGCCAGCCACTCCGCCGGCTCGCCCTCGAGACAGGGAAACGATGCGAGGTCGTCGCAGGCCTGGCCGACGATGCGCTCGACCAGCGGATTGCCGGGCACCGTCACCCGGGTGAACGCTTCCTGCCAGCTCTGGCGGTGCTGGCGGCGGGCCGCACGCGCCGACTCGTCCATCGCCACCTCGGGATCGACGGCGTCGACCTGCAGCTCGAGGATGGCGCTCGCCTGGGGCGCCAGCTCGAGGCGGCTCGCCCAGCGTCCCGGCTCGACGGTCACGGCGCCGCCGCCCCAGCCGCGCACGGCGGTGGCGAAGGGCAGGCGCGGATGCTGGTAGTGGAAGTGGATGACGCCGTCGCGAACGGCGACGGAAACCGCCGCCTCCTGCTGCCGCCGGTCCTCGACCGCCTCGAGCAGGTCGGCGTAATCGGCGGTGACGACGAAGGCGATCTCGGGCGCCACGGTGATCGCGGCGCGGTTGTGGATGCGCAGGGTGACGCGCAGGCGGTGGGGCTCGACGTCGTAGAGCAGTCGCAGATCGAGCGCGCGGTGCGGGATGCCGTGCTCGTCGGTCGTCACCTCGTCGCCGGAGGCGCCGCTGCCGCCGCCGCCGAAGTGCGCGAGCTCGGGGTGCACCAGCACGAAGGCGAGCTGGTCGGCGCGGGGGCGCGCGCGCTCGCACCACCAGGGAGCGGCGCCGTCGATCTCCAGCCGCAGGGTGGCGAGGTGGCGCGTCTCGCGAACGTAGAGGCCGCTGAGCGGCTCGCCGGCGCCGCAGTCGCCGGCGGCCCTGGTGACGAGCATCGTCGTGCCCATCCAGGCCGCCGGCAAGCCGAGGGGAAGCGCCGTCTCGGTCATTGCTGGCGGCCGCGGGTGCAAGCCTCGTACCCCGAGGCGACAACCCGGCGGTGTCGCGGTTGGGCGCCTCGTCGAGCCGCGCGCTTACAAGCATGGTGTAGGTCTTACATGGCCGTGGGGCCTTCGGCTGACGGCGTCCAGCTGGCGTCAGCGGAACCGTTCTTGCACCCGCGCGTCACGCGCGCGGCGATTGCTGCCGCGGTCAGGGGCGGCGGGTGGCTCATCCCGGGCTGACGCCGCGACCCGCCGCACCGTACGCTTCCGACGCACCATGGCCCAGCGCCCCCAGGCCATCGCCTTCGACGTCCTCGACACCCTCTTCGCCACGGCGCCGCTGGCGGAGGCGCTCGCCAGGGCCGGCCTGCCGGCGCAGAGCCTCGAGCTGTGGCTGGCGCGCACGCTGCGCAACGGCTTCGCCCTCGCCGCCAGTGGCGCCTTCCGCCCCTTCGACGAGGTGGCCCGCGCCACCCTCGCCGGCGCCTTCGCCGACCACGGGCTGAGCGACGGCGCCGGCAAGCTCGACCAGGTGCTGGCCGCGCTGCGCGAGCTGCCGCCGCATCCGGACGTCGGCCCGGCGCTGTCGCGGGTGCGCGCCGCCGGCGTGCCGGCCATCGCACTCACCAACGGCACCGCCAACGCCACCCGCGAGCTGCTCGGCAACGCCGGCCTGGCGCCGCTGGTCGAGGGGATCGTCTCCATCGACGACGTGCAGCAGTGGAAACCGCGCCCCGAGGTCTACTGGCACGTGGCGCGACTGCTCGGCGTGCCGGCGCCACGGGTGGCGGCGGTGGCGGCGCACGCCTGGGACGTGCACGGCGCCCACCGCGCCGGCCTCACCACCGGCTGGGTGCGGCGGGCCGAGAGCCGCATCGACGCCTTCGACGCCCCCGACGTCGTCGGCGAGGACCTGGTGGAGGTCTGCGAGCGGCTGCTCGCGCTGCCCCAATGAGTCGGCCCAGCGCGCCGCGGCTGGTCGCGCCGTTGCTGGCGGCGCTGCTGCTCGCCGGCTGCTGCTGCGGCAAGAAGTACCAGACGGTGGTGGAGGCGATCGACGAGGCGCCGCCGCCCAGGCCGCTCGCCCCGCCGGTGCCGCCGGTCGACGAGCACACGCGGCTGGTGATGCGGCACGTCCACCTGCGGCAGGCCGACACTTTCTTCCTCGACGTCCGCCACCTGCTCGGCGAGATGGTGCCGAGCGGCAA
>DASYUP010000037.1:0-3704 GCA_036001185.1 Thermoanaerobaculia bacterium | reverse complement strand
GCCGCCACCGCCAGCGAGTCGACGAGCAGCAGCCCCAGCCGCACTCGGCTCCCCGGCACGCCGCGGCTGGCTGCCACCTCCTCGCCGGCGAGCCGCAGGTCGCGGTCGCGGCGCCGCGCCGCGGGGGCGACGAGGCTGCCGAGCAGCCAGGGGAGCAGCCAGAGCGGCTCGCGGTAGCCGACGACGGCGAGGCCGCCCATCATCCAGCGCACCATGCGCAGTGTGCCGGCGGCATCGGTGACGTACTGCAGCAGCAGGATCGCCGCTTGGCAGAGGAGGGCCACGGCGACGCCTGCGAGCAGCAGGCCGGCGCCGCCGGCGGCGGGAGCGCCGTCGCCGTGGCCCCGCCCGAGCGCCATCACCAGCGCGGTGGCGAGGAGCGCGCCGGCGAAGGCGGCGAGGCTCGCGAGCGGCAGCCCCAGCGAGGTGCCGCGCGGCGCTAAGGTGAAGACCAGCGCCGCGCCGAGCGAGGCGCCGCTCGCCACCCCGAGCGTGTAGGGCTCGGCGAGGTCGTTGGCGAAGAGGGTCTGCAGCGACAGCCCGGAGAGGGCGAGCAGGCCGCCGGCGAGCAGCGCCAGCAGCACGCGGGGCAGCCGCAGCTGCCAGAAGATCGCCACCGCCGCCGGATCGCCGTGCAGCACCTGCCCGAGCCGTAGCTCGTGGCTGCCCACCAGCGGTGCCAACACGGCCACCGCCAGCCAGAGGACGGCAAGGATCAGCAGCGTCGCGCGCGGGCGGGGGCGTGTGCTCACAGCTCGAGCCACACCCGCCGGGCGTCGCCGCTGCCGCTAATCGCAAACGGGGCGCCGTAGAGCTGCTGCAGGCGCGCCGGGGCCAGCACTTCGGCGGGCGGGCCGTCGGCGGCAACGGCGCCGTCGACGAGCGCCACCACGCGGGTGGCGAGGTGGGCCGCCAGGTTGAGATCGTGGGTGGCGAGCAGCAGGGTGCGGGCCGCGCCGCGCGCCCCGGCCGCCTCGGCGTCGTCGTCGGCCGCCTGCCCATGCAGCGCCGCCAGTAGCCGCGCTACCCGCCGCTGGTGCGCCGGATCGAGGTGAGCGGTGGGCTCGTCGACCAGCCAGACGTCGCCCCCCTGCACGAGCGCGCCGGCGAGCTGCACGAGCTGGCGCTCGCCGCCGGAGAGGGCGGCGAGCGGGCGATCCCGCAGTGCCGCGAGGTCGGTGGCGGCGAGGGCAGCCGCCATCCGCGCGGCGACGGACGCCTCTTCCTCGCGTCCGTGCGGGTAACGGGCCAGCAGCAGGTAGCGCTCGACGGTGAGCGGCACGGCCAGCGGCGGGTGTTGCGGCAGGTAGACCAGGCGCCGCGCCGCCGTCCGTCGCGGCGTCGCCGCGAGATCGCGACCGGCGAGCAGCACGCGGCCATCACTCGGTGGCAGCAGGCCGGCGAGCAGGCGGAGCAACGTCGTCTTGCCGGCGCCGTTGGGCCCGACGACGGCGAGCGCCTCGCCGGCGGCGACGGCCAGGTGAATGGGTCCGAGGATGACGCGCCCGCGCTCGCGGCGCAGCACCCCTTCGGCTCGCAGGATGAGCGCCGGTGTCACGGCGGTGTCGCCGTGAGCAGCGCCCGCCGCAGGGCCTCGTAGAGGATGGGCAGCCGCGGCCCCGGCACCAGCGCCCAGTCGCCGGCGACCACCGCCACCTTCACCGCTCCCACCGGCAGGCCGGGGACGGCCCGCCAGTCGGCGCGCAACGCCGCGATCTCGGCGGGCGAGAGCGCGCGCGGCTGCAGCTCGACGATGATCGTCGGGCGGCGCGCCACCACTTCCTCGAGGGCCACCTGGGGCCAGGCGAGAGGCGCGTCGGCGAAGGCGTTGGTGGCGCCGAGCCGCGCCGCCAGCTCGTCGAGGAAGGTGTGCGGGCCGGCCAGCAGCAGCTGCGCGAGCTGCCCGCGCTCGCGCTCGGCGACCAGCAGCAGGCGCGGGTGGCCAGGCACCGGCGAAGGCGCCAGCCGCCGGCGGAAGTCGCGCACGAAGCGCTCGCCGGCTGCCGAGACCCCAGCGCGGCGCGCCAGGGTGAGGGCGGCGCGCTCGACGTCGGCGACCGTCTCGTGCGGCAGAACCAGCACTTCGATGCCGAGGGCGGTGAGCCGCTCGCCGAGCTCGCGCTCGCTGGGCAGCAGCACCGCGAGGTCGGGATGCAGCGCCACCACCGTCTCGAGGCGCGGGTCGAGGAGGCCACCGAGCCGCGGCAGCCGGATCGCCGCCGGTGGCCAGGCCACGTACTGCCCGACGCCGACGACGCGGTCGCCGAGGCCGAGGGCGTAGAGCAGCTCGGCGGCGCTGGGGGCGACGGCGATGATCCGCCGCGGGATCGGCTGGCGCGGCGCCGTGGGGGCGGCCGCAGCCGGGGCGGGGGCGATCCCCGCCCCCACCCCCAGCCCGCTCCCCGCCGCGAGGATCCAGACCGCGGCCGCGAGCAGCGCCGTCGTCAGCGCGCCCCGGCGCGGCCTCACCACTCCAGCCGCACCCCGGCGATCAGCGTGCGGCCCGGCGCCGGGAAGCCCAGCACCGGCTCGTGCTCGCGGTCGAGCGCGTTCAGGAGCCGTGCGTAGGGGGCGACGGAGCGCACGAGCTGCCAGCTACCGGCCACGTCGAGGGTGAAATAACCCGGGTTACGCGTGTCGGCGAAGGTCTCCGGATGGGCGTTGACGCGCTCGCCCACCCAGCTGCCAGTGAGCGCCAGCGTGGATCGCCCCGGCCGCGCGACGGCCACCAGGTGGGCGGTGTCGCGCGGGCGGTTGCGCAGCGGCCGGCCGCTGCTGCGGTCCTCGGCGTGCAGCCGCATGCCGCCGAGCCGCAGCTCCCAGACCTGCTGCTGGAAGCGCAGCTCGCCGTCGACGCCGTGACTGCGGGCGCGGCCGACGTTGACGTCACGGCTGGTCGTGAAGTCGAAGTCGATGAGGTCGCGCTGGCGATTGTCGAAGGCGGCGACGTCGAGGCTCCACGGGCCGGTGCTCCACTGCGCCCCCACCTCGGCGCTGCGCCCGCGCTCCGGCCGCAGATCGCGGTTGCCGAAGAAGGGGAAGAACAGCTCGCCGAGGGCGGGGGCGCGGAAGGCCTGACCGTAGCTGGCGCGCAGACATAGCCGCGACCCGGCGGCGACCACCACGCCGGCTCGCGGGCTGGTGGCGCCGCCGAAGACGTCGTTGTCGTCGTGGCGGGCGCCGAGGTCGGCGGCCCAGCGGCCGCCCTCGAGGTGCAGCTGGGTGAAGGCGGCGGCGGTGCGCTGCCGTGCGCCGTCGAGGCTGGGGCCGAAGACCGAGCGGTCGGAGACGGTTTGCCGCTCCCACTCGGCGCCGCCGGCCCACCAGCCGGCGAGACCGGCGGCGCCACCACCCAGGCGCCGGGTGGCCACCGCCCGCGCGCGGTCGACGCGCGAGTCGGTGTCCTCGGCGGTGAAGCCGAAGGGGTCGTCGGGGTCGCGGAAGCCGGCGTCGTAACGCAGCTGCGACAGCGTGCCGTCGAGCTGCCAGGCAGCTCCTACGTGGCTCCACGGCACGCCCCACTCGAGCTCCTGCCAGTCGATGTGGCGGCGTGGGGTCGGCGTGAAGCCGGAGCGCGGGATGCCGGTGTCGCTGTCGTTCCAGCGCGCCAGCAGCGACGCCTCGCTGCCGGCGCCCGCCCACTGCAGGCGGGCGCTGAGCTCGCGGCTGTCGAAGGCGTCGTTGCCCAGCCCCCCCTCCCCCTC
>DASYUP010000036.1:0-7188 GCA_036001185.1 Thermoanaerobaculia bacterium | reverse complement strand
AGGCGTGCCGCGCCGGCCACCTCCGCGTGGTCGCGCCGCTGGAGCAGGCCCAGGTAGAGGTTGAGCAAGGGCTTGAGGCGCTCGCGATCCGGCAGGGGATAGACGCGAACCCCGCTGCGCGTCACCGCCCACAGCCAAGAGCCGCCCTCCGTCGGGCGGTTGTCGACGTTGAAGCGGCTGGCGATCTGGAAGGCGAGCAGGGCCTGGTCGGGGGCCAGCGCCTGCTGCACCCCAGACAGCGTTGCCAGCCGAGGGTGGCGGAGGGCGGCATAAGCGGGGTGGGCGTGCGCGAAGTCGGCGCGTACCCGCTGCTCGGCGAGCTCCAGGCGCTCCAGCTCGGCCAGCGCTTTTCGCCGTGGCGCCTCGGCGAGGCTGGGCTGCAGCAAAGTCCGTTGCACCGCACCGATTTGCTCGAGGAGCCCGGCGCGTTGCTTCTCCAGCTCGGCGGCGGGAGAGACGGCCGAGCTCGCCTGCGCGGCATCGAGCTCGTCGAGCAGGACGCGAGCGCGCAGGCGCTCGGCGATGGCGAAGGCGACGGCCAGGTCCGCGGGCGAGACCCGGGGCTGGGCGAGCAGGTAGCCGACCAGGCGGTAGTAGGCGAAGGTCCAGAGACCGAAGACGCGGGCGCGGACGAGCTCGTCGCTCTGCAGGTCGCGGATCGACTCGACCGCGTCGAGCGCCAAGAGTGCCGTCGGCACTGCTGCTTCGCGGGGCCCGCTGAGGGACGCGACGCGGGCACGCGCCAGGCGTGCGATCGCGTTGTAGAAGGGGCTGCCGCGCGCCAGCTCGGCGGCGCTGTCGGCCAGCCGCCGGGCCTCCAGCGGGTCGCGCGGCGCCGCCTCCACGAGACTCAGGGCGCCGCCGCGCTGGCCGAGGATGAGCCCGGCGATCTCCTTCGTCTCGCGGCTGATCGCCAGCCCCTGGCGATAGTGCTCGCGAGCTTCGAGGCCGGTGGTGAGGTCGCCGAGGTAGAGCTCCGCCCGCGCCTCGCTGCCGCGATTGCCGCCGGCCCGCGCGGCGTCGAGCGCCGAGCGTGCGAGCCCGACGATCTCGTGGCGCTCCATGTCGCCCGCCAGGCTCAGGCGGAACGCCCCGAGCACGAGGTTGCCGCGCGCTCGCGCCTCATCGTAGTAGTCGCCAGCCTGGTGGCAGAGGTCCGCCTGGCGGCGGGCGTACTCGAAGGCCTCCGCGAAGCGGCCGGTCTCCTGAGACACTCCGCCCAGCCCGGAGAGGCACTGGGCGCGCAGGGCGGGATCGCCGTCGGGAAAGACCTCGCGCTCGAGCTCCTTGAAGAGCCGCCAGGCGTTTCCGAAGTCGCCAGCGCGGAAGGCCTGCCAGCCCTGCTCGGTCCGCACCCAGGCCGCAAGCTCGCGGTCTCCTGCCGCCTCGGCGATCCGCCCGGCTTCGGCGATCTCGTGGTCGGCCTCGGCGGTCCGACCCCGGCGGCCGAGGAAGAGGACCAGGCCAAGGCGGGCGAAGACCTCCCCGCGCCGGTCGCCGCGCGCGGCCAACCCCGAGATCGCCTGAGCGTAGAGCGACTCGGCTTCGTCGTGACCTTGGTCGCCATGGATGCGCGCCAGGTAGAGCCGGGCGGCGTGGTTGCCGGGCTCCCGGGCCAGGATCCGCTCGAGCTGCTGGCGCGCTTCGGCGGCGCGGTTCTGCCGCGACTGCACCCAGTAGCAGCGATAGGCGTCGACGGACCCGGGGCTCGCCTGCACCGCCGCGGCGCAGGCGGCAAACGGGTCCGGCGTCGCCGCCGCGAGCGGCGCGGCCAGAGATACGGCGACGGATACGGCGACGAGGGCGGCCCGCGCGGCAGCGTCCGGTCGTCCCACCGCCGGCCCTCACTCGAGGCGCACGAAGAAGGTGGGTGACAGCCGGCGCTCGCCGCCGGGCAGCAGCACCTCGACCTGCCACAGGAGCCGCGACCCGCTGGGCAGATTCGCCAGCGATGCAGGAGGCACGAGGAACCGTGGCGCGGCGAGCCCGCGAGCCTGCGTCACCTGCTCCAGGTCCTCGCGGCTCACCAGCACGTTGTAGCGCGCCCCCGGTACGTCGCTGCTCCAGCGCAGCAGGAAGTGCTGGCGGCGAAGCGCACGGTCTTCGGGCACCAGGGAGTGGACGGTGGCTCCCGGGGCCTCCCGGTAGACGGGCTGCGGCGCGGGTACGGCGAAACGAAAGACCAGGCCGAGCGCCAGGAGGAGACCTGCCGCCCACGCGACAGGCAACCATCGTTGCCGGGCCGACGCGACGACCGGCCGGGGCGCGTCGTCGGCGAGCTCGCGCTGGAGCTCCAGGGCGAGCCGCCAGTCCTCGGCACAAGCCGAGCAGGTGACGATGTGCTCGACGATGGCCTCGCACTCGGGTGCCGGCAAGCGGCCCTGCACGGCATCCCACAGTCGCTCGGCGGGCGGGCAGTCGGCAGCCGGCTGACGGTCGGGGCGCGCCGCGAAGGCCCTGCCGAGGTCGTGCTCGCCGGCCCCTGGCGTCATGGCCGCAGCCCCTTTCCCGCCAGGCAGGCCCGCAGGTCGGCGAGTCCCCGGTAGACGAGGTTCTCCGCCCGCTTGGCGCTCCAGCCCAGGAGGCTCCCCGCCTCGGGGACCGTGTGTCCCTGCAGGTGCAGGGTCACCGCCAGCCGGCGGGGAAGAACGAGACCAGCCAGGCAGTCGGCGATGGCGACGCCGATCTCGTGCCCGCGCGCGATGCGCTCGGGATCGGGAAGGCGGTCGGCTACGCTCTCCTCGGCGGTTACTGCCATCGGCACCTCCCGCGACCGGCGCCGGCGCCGGATCTCGTCGACCACGGCGCTGTACGCCATTCGCACGAGATAAGACGTCTCCAGCCGGCGTTCTCCCTCACTGCGCTGCTGGAGGTTCAGTACCTTCACCAGGGCGCCCTGGACGATGTCGTCCGCGCTGGCCGCCAGCCACGCCGGGCAGACGCGCCGTACCGACCGTGCCAACTGCTGCCGCAGGCGGGCGTAGTCCTCCAGGGAGAGCGGCCCATCGATCACGGTGGCTCCGGGGCTCGCGGGCCAAGCTACGCTCGGCGCGGGCGGCTGTCAAATCCTCTATAGTTCCTGCCAACAACTCGCCCGGGCAGAGCGCGCCAGAATGCGCTGGGAGGGGACGCCGTGGCAGTCGGCCCACGCAAGGACAGCGCCGCCGTCTTCGCAGTGATCGAATCTGTTCTTCTGCCCTACGTGGGCCGCACGATGGCCAGCACCGCCGCCGCTGCGCACTGCCGGCGGCTGGGGATCGAGGGCGCCCGGTTCGACGGCAGCCAGATCGGCCAGCTCCTGGGCAAGCTCTCGATGGGGCTGGTGATTCTCCTCGGCGAGGCGAAGACGCGCAGCGTCGTCAGCTCGATCCAGAGTGCCATCGATGCCCTGGAGGATGCGCCGTGAGCCACCGTCCCCTCGCCTCGACCTTGGTATGGGTGGCGACGTCGCTGCTCGTCGTCTTTTTCTTCGGTCAGTCGCTGGCGCCGTCGGCGAGCCTCTACACCCACATGCTGTCGCCGCACACCGTCGACCTGATCGGCTCGATCCCCAAGGTGATCCTGCCTGGCCTGACCGTGCTCGTCGCCTGGGGCGTCGCCCGTAAGTTCGAGCCGGGCAACCCGGCGCGCCTCGCCTGGTCCCTTTTCGCCGTTGGCATGTTCGGCCTGTTCGTCGGACAGGTGGTGCTGCTCTATTACATCTTCGTCGGGCGCGGCGACGTCTTCCCCTCCATCGGCGACCCCTTCTTCGTCGCCGGCTGCGTCGGTGTGGTGGTGGCCCTGGTGGCCTTCGTGCGCGCCTACGCGACGAGCGGGTTCCCCATCGGGCCGCGCCGCCAGCTGTGGGCGATCGGCCTCGCTGCCGCCGCGCTCGGAGCGTTGCTGGTCGTTCCCCTCCTCCGTCCGGTGATGGCGGCGCCGGCGCCGGCGGTGGAGAAGGCGCTCAACCTCGCCTACCCGGCGCTGGACTTCCTGATGTTCATCCCGGCCGTGCTGCTCGCCTGGATCACGCTCCGCTTCCGCGGCGGCAAGGTGGCGCTGGTGTGGACGGCGCTGCTCGCGGGGATCCTCTTCACCGCCGCCGGCGACATCCTCTTCGGCTACTTCTCGAACCTCGGGCAGAAGGGCCTCGCTGCCCTCATCGACGCCGTCTACATCCTCGCCTACGGGTGTCTGGCGGCGAGCGTGTTCCACCAGCGCGAGCTGCTGGCCGCCTAGGCCGGACCGGGCCGGCCCTCGAGCCGGGACCACTTCTCGGCGGTCGGCGCCTCAGAGCTGCCCGCGCACCAGCGGCGCCAGCAGGCGCAGCAGGCGCAGCTTCCACACCTTCCGGCGCGGCACTCCCGGATAGGCCTCGTCGGCACCCTGGGGATAGCCGCGCGCGTCGATGCGCACGGCGTTCGCCAGATGGGCGTCCATGCGCCGCCGCAGGTCGTCGGCCAGCGCGCGGTTCGTCACCACCAGCGCCAGCTCGCGGTTGAGCGACTGCGAGCGCGGATCCAGGTTGTAGGAGCCGACGATCACCGTCTCGCCGTCGATCACCGCGTCCTTGGCGTGCAGGCATTCCGGCCCCTGGTACTCCCACAGCTCGACGCCGCCCCGCACCAGGTCCGCCTTCTCGCCGGCGTACCCGGCTTGCGGCCAGAGGTTGTCGGTGGCCTGCAGCGAGTTGGTGAGAATGCGCACGCTCACCCCGCGCGCCAGCGCCTGGCGCAGTCCTTGGCGCAGCGCGCGGGTGGGGACCAGGTAGGGGGACTCGATGACCACTGACTGGCGAGCGGCGGCGAGCAGATCGCGCAGCTCTGCGCCGACCTTGCGCTCGCCGGCAGCATCGCCGATGGGGTCGTGGAGGAAGCGCACCGGGCCGCTCTCGGTGAGCTGTCGCGGCGGCCGCGCCGGATCGTGTCGCGCCTCGTCGATGCGCGCCTCGAGCCAGCCGAGGTGACGGTCGAGCAGGGCGGCCGCCTTCGAGATCTCCGTCGGCGTGGCCCGGGGGCGCGACGGCCGGACGTGGCGGCTCTCCCAGAGGGCGAGGAAGTAACGGCGCGCCTCGGCGGCCGCGTCTCCCTCGACCTCCAGGTCACAGTCGACGTAGTCGTGGGCGCCGATCTGGCGGCCGAAGCCGAAGTAGGTGCTCTCCAGGTTGCGACCGCCGGCGAGCAGGACGCGGCCATCGGCCACTGCCAGCTTGTCGTGCATCCGCCGCGACAGCCAGCTCAGGCGGTCGAGCCGGAAGGGGTGGTACTCGCGGATCTCGATGCCCTCCGCCAGCAGGTGGGCCTGCACCGCGCGGGGGACGTGGTTCCACTGCGCGTCGGCGATCAGCCGCACCTGCACCCCGTGGCGGGCGGCGCCGCGCAGCAGGGCGAGGCTGGTCAAGGTGAAGGGGTCGTCGCCGAAGATGAAGGCCGAGGCGAGCAGCTCCTGCCGCGCCGCGAGGACCATCTCGACGCGCGCCTCGGCCGCCTCGCGATCGCTGCCGAGGATGCGCACGCCGTCGGCGAGCGCCGGGGCGGCGAGCAGGAGAGCCGCGAGCACGGGCGCCGTCAGGAGCGCCGCCCGGCGCGCCCTCTTCATGGGCACCCGCTGGTCCTACTCGCGCCCGACACCCAGCGCGTCCGCCACCCGGTTGATGTAGTTGAACCAGGAGGCGATGAGGGTGATCTGCAGGATGCCGCGGTCGTCGAAGCCGTGGGTGTGGAGCCGCTCGTGGTCGGCGGGGCCGATGCGCGTGGCGTCGACGGTCAGCTGGCCGACGTAGTCGAGCATGGCGCGGTCGGCCGCCGTGATGGGGGCGTGCTCGTAGTCGTCCTGCAGCAGCCGCACCAGCTCGTCATCCAGGGTCACGCGACGCAGAAACTCTGCGTGAGAGTCGATTCAATAGTGGCACCGGTTGAGCACCGAGACGCGGGTGGTGATCATCTCGTGCTGGCGGCGGGTGAGCGGCAGCTCGGGCGACATCAGCACGCCGAAGGTGGCGAAGGCGTGGTAGAGCGCCGCCGGGATGAGGGTATGCGTGGCGACGATGCTCTTGCTGCCGTCGTCCTCGGGGTCGCGCGCGTACTCCGGCGGATACAGGCGGCGCTGCCCCTCGAGGGCCGCGCGCAGCGCCTCGTCGGCGTCGGGGAAGGGGATCGTCTTGATCCAGGCCATGGGTCACACCCTCCGGTGGTGGAGCACAGCGTACACAGGCAACCCGAGGGCGACCACTCCGACTCCGAGCGCCGACTGCAGCGGGTTGCCGATGGCGAGCAGGACGAGGACGGCGGCGGTCATCGCCAGGAAGGCGTAGGCGGTGAGCGGAAAGCCCGGTGTGCTGTAGGGCGGCGAGCCCCCGCGCCGGCGCAGGCGGAAGAGGCCGGCGGCGGAGGCGCCGAGGAAGAGGACGAGGACGAAGATGAAGTAGGCGGCGATCTGATCGAAGCGCCCGACCAGGACGAGCAGGCAGGCGAGCACCGCCTGGATGGCGATGGCGCGTACCGGGGCGCCGGTACGCGGGTGGAGCGAGCCCACCGCGCCGATACCGAGGCCGTCGCGGCCCATGGCGTAGTAGACGCGCGGTGCGGCGGTCATGTAGGCGAGCAGGCTCGAGCCGACGCAGAGGATGACGACGGCGGAAAACGCCTCGGCCCCGCGGCTGCCGAAGAGGGCGGTGCCGGCCAGGGCGGCGAAGGTCTCTCCCGAGCCCACCTGCGCGAGCGGCACGAGGTAGAAGAAGACGGCGCTGGTGGCGATGTAGACGCCGGTGGCCACCACCACGCCCCAGACGAGGGCGCGCGGCAGGGTGCGCTGCGGCTCCCGCACCTCCCCGGCCACCTTGCTGACGTCCCACCAGCCGCCGAAGGAGAAGAACGCCCCCAGCACCGCTCCGGCGAGGGCGGGCAGCAGCGGCGCCGAGCCGGGATGCGGCGTCGCCAACGGGAAGAAACGCGCCCCGTCGCCCAGCCGGGCGCCGAACCCCCAACCGACGATGAGCAGGAGCAGCGCCACCTTGGCGAAGGCGAGCACGCGCGCCAGCCCGGCGGCGATCCGCAGGCCGGCGGCGTTGGCTGCCGCCGCGGCGAGGATGGTGACCACCGCCACGGCCTTCGCCGGCAGGCCGGGCACGAGGCCGACGACGTAGGCGGCGAGCCCGGTGGCGAGGGCGGCGGTGAGGCCAGGGTCGAGCACCAGCAGGCACTGCCAACC
>DASYUP010000035.1:0-2397 GCA_036001185.1 Thermoanaerobaculia bacterium | reverse complement strand
ACCGCGGCTGCCCCCAGATCAACGTGGCCGCCGAGTTCGCCGAAGGGGACCACCCGGCCCGCCAAGTCTCGCAGCGACACATGCAGACGCTGCGAAGCCGCCTGCAGGAGATCGCCAGTCGGCTGGACATACCCCGGCCCGACCAACTGGCGGCGCAGCTAGCCGTGCTGGTCAACGGCGCCTTTGTCAGCTCGGCCCTGCTCAGCCCTGAGGAAGCCACTGGTGTGTTGCTTGGGGCGCTGAAGGCGTTGCTGGCCGGCGCGGGGCTGGCGGTTGATCATCCCGCGTCGGCGAGGCCTCGATCGCGCGCTTAGAGGTGCCGCGCGCTTACCGGTCGAAGGGCTCTGATTCTCGCCGGCGTCGTCGCAGCGCGAGGGGCGGCGGCGGTTCGCGGGGGCGGTACACTCCCGGCCCCCCTGCCAGGGTCCTATGCCGCCAGTCCCCCTCGTCATCTGCCGCGACGTCGCCAAGTCCTTCGGTGGCCGCCCCGTCTTCGAGGGGCTGAGCCTCACCCTCGCCGCCGGCGACCACGTGGGCCTGGTCGGCCCCAACGGCTCCGGCAAGTCCACCCTGCTGCGCATCCTCGCCGGCAGCGAGGAGCCCGACGCCGGCGAGCGCGTCGCCCGCAAGGGGACGCGGATTGGCTACGTACCGCAGGACCCGGTGTTCGCGCCGGGGAGGACGGTGGAGGAGGTGGTGGTCGAGGCGCTCGCCGCAGTAGCTCCGCTCGCGGACGGAGAGCGGGCGCGGCTGCTCTCCGTCGCCCTCGGCAGCGCCGGCTTCGACGATCGCAGCCAG
This sequence comes from Thermoanaerobaculia bacterium, assembly GCA_036001185.1. Lineage (GTDB taxonomy): Bacteria > Acidobacteriota > Thermoanaerobaculia > Multivoradales > JAIOJS01 > DASYQD01. Next base: position 1,599 of record DASYUP010000035.1, on the reverse strand, counting down.
CGCACCGACACCCTCTCCGGCGGCTGGCGCAAGCGCCTCGCCATCGCCCGCGAGCTGGCGGCGGCGCCCGACGTGCTGCTGCTCGACGAGCCCACCAACCACCTCGACCTCGAGGGGATCGTCTGGCTCGAGGAGCTGCTGCGTACGGCGCCGAAGGCCTTCGTGGTGGTGAGCCACGACCGCTACTTCCTCGACCGCATAGCCCGCCGCATGCTCGAGCTCGACCGGCGCTACCTGTCTCTGTCCGGAGGGGGGCTGTTCGCCGTCGACGGCTCGTACGCCGACTTCCTGGAGGCGCGCGACGAGCGGCTGCGCAACGACGCCGTCTACCGCGAGACCCTGGCCAACCTGGTGCGGCGGGAGGTGGAGTGGCTGCGCCGCGGCCCCAAGGCCCGCACTACCAAGGCCAAGGCTCGCGTCGACGCCGCGCAGTCGCTGATCGCCGAGCTTTCCGAGGCGCGCGAGCGCGCCGCCATCACTGCCAGCGCCGGCATCGACTTCACCGCCTCCGGGCGCCGCACCAAGCGGCTGTGGACGGGCGAGGGGCTCAGCAAGCGCTTCGGCGACCGCACCATCCTCGCCAGCCTCGACCTCGAGCTCGTCGCCGGGTCCCGTCTCGGCATCCTCGGCCCCAACGGCTCGGGCAAGACGACCCTGCTGCGCCTCATCGTCGGCGAGCTACCGCCCGATGACGGCACCATCCAGCGGGCGGAGCGGCTCCAGGTGGTGTACTTCGACCAGAACCGCGAGTCGGTCGACCCCGAGAGCACGCTGGCGCGGGCGCTCGCGCCGGAGGGCGATCACGTCGTCTACCGCGGCCGGTCGCTCCACGTCGCCTCGTGGGCGGCGCGCTTCCTCTTCCGCGCCGAGCAGCTGCGCACGCCGGTCAGCCGGCTCTCCGGCGGCGAGCGCGCCCGCATCGCCATCGCCCGGCTGATGCTGCGGCCGGCCGACGTGCTGGTGCTCGACGAGCCCACCAACGACCTCGACATCCCCACCCTCGACGTGCTCGAGGAGTCGCTGCTCGAGCACGAAGGGGCGATCGTGCTCGTCACCCACGACCGCCTGCTGCTCGACCGAGTGTCCAACGGCATCCTGGCGCTCGACGGCGAGGGCGGCGCCGAGCGCTTCGCCGACGTCGCACAGTGGCTGGAGCGGCGGCAGGCGCGGGCGCCGCGCGCGAAGGCGGCGCCTGCCGCCGCCCCGCCGTCGAAGCCGCGAGCGAAGAAGCTCTCCTACCGCGAGCAGCAGGAATGGGATGGCATGGAGGGAGCGGTGCTCGCCGCCGAGGAGCGGCTCGGCGCGGCTGATGCCGCCGTCGCCGACCCGGCGGTGGCGACCGACGCAGCCGCCCTGCAAGGGCGGGCGGCGGCGGCCGCGGCGGCGCGCGTCGAGGTCGAGCGACTCTACGCGCGCTGGGCGGAGCTTGAAGGCAAGCTGAGCTAGGAGGTCGCCCCATGGGGGTGCCACGCACCAGTAAGACGACTGGGGGTCGGAGAGCCCCCCATGGGGTGCGACGCACCAGTATGACGCCATGGCCTGGCCCCCATGGGCCCCATAGGGGTGCCACGCACCAGTAAAACGACTGGGGGTCGGAGA
>DASYUP010000034.1:0-2382 GCA_036001185.1 Thermoanaerobaculia bacterium | reverse complement strand
GTCGGCCACCGCCTTGCGGGCGAGGTTGATGGGGATGGCGAAGCCGTAGCCGACGAAGCGCTCGCCGCCGAAGATGGCGGTGTTGATGCCGATCACCTTGCCGTCGAGGTCCACCAGCGGTCCGCCCGAGTTGCCGGGGTTGATGGCGGCATCGGTCTGGATGAAGGCTTCGAGGTTGCTGGGGTTGCCGGTGAGCTGGCGACCCTTGGCGCTGATGATGCCGGCGGTGACGGTGAACTGCAGCTCGAGTGGCGAGCCCAGCGCCAGCACCCAGTCGCCCACCTGCAGGTTGTCGGAGTCGCCGATCTGCGCCACCGGCAGCTGCTCGCCGGCACGCGGCTCGATCTTCAGCACAGCGACGTCGGTCATCTCGTCGGTGCCCACCACCTTGGCGGTGTATTCGCGCCCGTCGACCAGGCGGACCAGCACCTCCTCGGTGTCGGCCACCACGTGGTTGTTGGTGATGACGTGCCCCTCGCGGTCGAGGATGAACCCCGAGCCGGCGCCGCCGACCGGCTGGTCGCCGCCGCCGTCGCTGCCGCCGGGCGGAATGCCGAAGAAGCGCCGGAAGGGCTCCGGGATCTGCTGCTGCTCCGCCACCGAGGCTTTCTTCTCCACCTGGATGAACGCCACCGCGGGCAGCGCGCGGCTGGCGGCGCTGCGGAAGGTGGCGGAAAGTGCTTTGGCCTGGCTTTGCTCGGCCGGCGTGGTCGTGGTGTCGCCCAGTTGCTCGCGCACCGCCGGCGCCGGCTTGCTCCTTTCTGCCTGCTGCGCCGCCTTGGTGTCGCAGGCGGCGAGCACCAGGACCAGCAGGCCAATGGCAAAGGCCCTACCCCTGACGTTCCGAGGCATGCTCATCTCCCTTGGTTTGGGGATCTGCGTGGTCTGAAGGGAATCCATTCGCGGGGCAGTATTGCAAGTCATGGGCCCACCCAGGGAAGGCCGACAAACCTCTTTTCCCCAGTGATTTCCGGACGTGATTCAAGACGATTCTCTCTTCTCTTGTGTCATTCTGGCAGCACGGTTTCGGCGGCGGCGGCCGGCCGGCCCTACGGCTGCGCCAGCAGGATGGTCACGAGCGGCCCCTTCCCGTCGTCACGTAGCTCCCAGCGTGCCGCGACCGCGAAGCGGCGAGTCGCCTCCGCCGCCCGCTCAGGTGCCATCACCAGCAGCGTCGGCGCGGCGAGGGCGCCGGGGAGCGCCGTCGCGAAGTCGACGTCGCCGCCGGGGAGCAGGGGCGCGAGGGCGCGCGCAGGGTGCGCGCGGTAGAGGCCGGCCGCCAGCTGGACGGCGGCCACGGCATCGCCCTCGCGGAAGAAGTCGGTGCGGTTCGCCGCCGCGTACGGATAGCCCGCGGGCAGTGCCGGCGGGCGCAGGGCGCCGCGCAGGATCAGGGTCGGCCGGCCGGCGCGGTGGACGGCGAGCCAGCGGCCGACGCGGGTCGGGGTGGTGCCGAAGGCTCGCCGAGTGCCGGGGTCCGCCGGCCAGGCGACGAGCAACGCCCAGCCGTTGATCACCACCACGGCGGCGAGGGCCACGGCGGCGATCCCCCGGGCCAGGAGCCGGCGTCGCGGCGTGGCGGCGAAGCTCCCTGTCGCCGCGTCCCACAGCGCCACGCCGCCGAGGGCGGCGACCAGGCAGCTCCAGGGAGCGAGGCTGCTCACCCGGTAGGGGAACGGCGGCCCCTCACCCGAGGTCGAGAGGACGCCGCCCAGCACCATCACCAGCGGCCAGGAGAGCAGCAGGCGCCGGCGCCAGTCGCCGGCTAGCGCCACCACGACCAGCCCGGCGAGCAGCAGTGCGCCGGTGATCGGGTCGAGCATCGGGAAGCCCGGCAGCGCGTCCCGCGCGTACGCTCCGCCGCGCACGTGAAACATCAGCAGGTGTCCGAGCAGGTTGCGACCCAGGGTGAGCCAGGGCTCGCCGGCGCCATGGCGCGCGAAGACGGAGAGCTCCGCCACGCGCACCGTGAGCAGTTCGGGGCGCAGCAGCCAGAGCCGCAGCAGGAAGGGCCCGGCGACGGCGACCATCCCGCCGACGCAGAGCGCGAGCTGGGCGAGGGCGCGCGGCGGGCCCGCCGGGAGATCGTCGCCGGCCGCCCTGCGACGACGCGCGGCGAAAGCCTCCCACGCCAGCCAGACGACGGCCTGCAGCACCGCCAGCCGCGCCGCCACGTAGGTGTAGAGGCTCGCCCCGAGCAGGCCGCCGCCGGCAAGCGCCGGCGGCAACGTGCGAAAGCGGCGCGCCTTCGCCAGGCAGGCGAGGGCCGCGAGCTGCAAAGCCACCAGCAGCACGGCGTCCCAGCCGGTGCGGCCGCTGCGCGCCGCCCAGTGCGAGCAGCCGAGGAGGAAGGCGGCGAGCAGCGCGGTGCGGCGATCGGCG
>DASYUP010000033.1:0-3960 GCA_036001185.1 Thermoanaerobaculia bacterium | reverse complement strand
TGCGCAGGAGGGGGGTCTGTCCAGTCTCGACGCCGCCCGGCGGTAGACTGAGCCCAATCGCTGCGACACCCTCCAGCGTTCGTGGGGTGAGTCCATGCCCGATGGTCATGTTCCATGTATGCGACGCGCCGCCCTGGCGTTCGCCCTCGCTACGTTCGCCGTTCTCTCGACGTGCTCGCCAGCCGTGGCCACGAGCGTCACCCGCGCCGCCGGCGCGGTCGCCGTCGTCTCGGGCAATTGGAACACCCCCAGTGAGGCGACGACCCGGAACAACGCGTGCGCTGGCAGCTTCGGCGGCGTTCTCACCCTCGGCAGCTACGGGTTCACGTTGCCTGCGGACGCCACCGTCACCGGCGTGGCGGTCACGCTCTGGGCTACCAGCCCGGTGGGTAATCCCGATACTGGGCTGGTGCTATCGAGACCAGGAGGCGCGTCGCCGTCGCGCGCCCTCGATGCTCCCACCGGGTCGGCCTTTCCGTTTACCTGCGGGTCGGCCTCGGTCGCCTCGGGTGCCGACGGCGACCTCTGGGGCTTCACCTCCCCGGCCCTCAGCCCCACTGACGTCAATGACCCCGCCTTCGGCGTGCAAGTGACTGGTAGCGGCAACGAGGCGATCGACGCCTACCGCCTCGACGCGGCACTGATCACCATCTTCTACACCCAGCCGCCCCCACCGCCCGGGGCCCCCACCTCGCTCATCGCCACCTCGCAGCAGAACAAGGTGGCTCTCGCCTGGACCGACGGCTCGAGCGACGAATCCGACTTCCGCGTCGAGCGTGGCCCCGACGCCAGCGGCGTTCCCGGCACGTTCGCCGAGATCGGCAGCAGCGCCGCCACCCCTCCCGGCACGCCGGCCTTCGACGACACCACCGCCGCCTGCAACACCACCTACTGGTACCGGGTGCGGGCCTTCCGCGCCAGTGACAGCGTCTTCTCGTCGTACTCGAACAACGCCAGCGTCACCCACGTCTGTCCCGACCTCACGGTGACGAAGAGCGCCTCCGCGGCGACGGTGCTCACCGACCAGCCCTGGACCTGGACGCTCCAGATCGCCAACGGCGGCAGTGGCCCCGCCACGTCAACCGCCGGCCAGGCGGTCCTCTCCGACATGCTGCCGCTGGCCACCTACGGCACACCGGTGGTGACCCCCGACGCCGGCGTTACCGGCACCGTGGCCTGCACCGTCGCGTCCGGCACCCTCGGTTGCACTGCCAGCAACACCGTCACCCTTCCCGCCGGCAAAGGCGTCAGCGTCGCCGTCCAGGCCTCATCGTCGGCCCCCGGCCCGCTCATCAATGGCGGCAGTGGCTGTCTGGTGGATCCCGGCGGCCTGCTCACCGAGACCATCGAGGCCAACAACGGCTGCAACAGCTCGACGGTGACCGTGCGCTCGGTCCTCATCTTCAAGGACGGCTTCGAGGCCGGCACCCTGCCCGGACCCTGGGGCGGCTACGCGCCGCACTGAAGGGTGACGGCGGCCAGCGTCGCGCCGGCCGTTATTTCGGGGGCTCGATGGCGGCGCTGAAGGTGATGTCGTAGCTGTAGGGCACGTCGTCGAACGACTTCTGCGTCGCCGTGGTACGGGCGCGACCGGCGATCGTCCTGGCGTCGCGGCTCTGCGCCTCGAAGACCTGATAGGACGAACCGCCGCTCGGCGTCATGCCGAACCGCCGATGCTCGACCCGGTAGCTGATCACCTGCCCGCCGGCGTCGATCGTCTGTTGCACACAATGCAGCTTGCCGGCCTTTACCAGCTCGCGGCGGGCGAAGTCGTCACGCACCCCCGCGGCGGGCACCGCGGCGTCGCACAGCAGCACCACGACGTCCAGCGTCTTGGGGTCGAAGAACCCCTTCTCCGCGTGCGCGTAGACGTGGGTGATGGCGATCGACTCGTCGCCGACGACCAGCGTGCCCTTGGCCTGGTCTTCGGCGACTGCCGGCGCGGCGAGCAGGACTGCGGCGACCAGCCAGGAAAACGGGGGCGAGCTGCTGCATCGCATCGGCGCCACCTCCTGCTGGCATCCTAACGCTAGAGTGCGCCCCATGAAACCGCGACCCGACCACCAGCGCTCCGACCTCGAGGTCATCGCCCGCCGCGTCATGCGCGAGCATGGCCTGTGGCCGGAGTTTTCGCCCGCCGCCGTCCGCCAGGTGGAGGCGATGCGCGGGCCAGCGCCGCCCGCCGGCAAGGACCTGCGCGACCTCACCGCCCTGCCCTGGTGCTCGATCGACAACGACGACTCGCGCGACCTCGACCAGCTCAGCGTCGCCGCCGAGCCGCCGGCGGGAGGCCGCGCCGACGGCGATGCCAGCCGCATCCTCGTCGCCATCGCCGACGTCGACGCGCTGGTCACCAAGGGCTCGCCGGTCGACGATCACGCGCGCAACAACACCACCTCGGTCTACACCGGCGCCGCCATCTTTCCCATGCTTCCCGAGCGGCTCTCCACCGACCTCACGTCGCTCAACCTCGCCGAGGTGCGCGTCGCCCTGGTGGTGGACATGGTGGTGGGCGGCGACGGCAAGCTGCGGGGATCGTCGCTCTACCGCGCGGCGGTCACGAACCACGCCAAGCTCGCCTACGACAGCGTCGCCGCCTGGCTCGACGGCGGCGGCCCCCTGCCACCGGGCGTCGCCGCGGTCCCCGGCCTCGACGACAACCTGCGGCGCCAGGATCGCATGGCGCAGGCGATGCGGCGCGAGCGCCACGAGCACGGCGCCCTCGTCCTGCAGACCATCGAGGCGCGACCGGTGTTCGACGGCGAGACCATCCGCGACCTCCACGAGGAGGTGCCCAACCGCGCCAAGGAGCTGATCGAGGACTTCATGGTGGCGGCCAACGGCGTCACCGCCCGCTTCCTCGCCGCGCAGAAGTACCCCTCGCTGCGCCGCGTCGTGCGCTCGCCGGAGCGCTGGCAACGCATCGTCAAGGTGGCGGCGGAGCACGGCGCCGTCCTGCCGGCGGAACCCGACGCCAAGGCGCTGCAACAGTTCCTGCTCGCCGAGCGGCAGCGCGACGCCGTGCGCTTTCCCGACCTCTCGCTGGTGATCGTCAAGCTGATGGGTGCCGGCGAATACGCCGTCGAGGCCCCGGGGCGCGACACCTCCGGACACTTCGGCCTCGCCGTCCACGACTACACGCACTCGACGGCGCCCAACCGCCGCTTCCCCGACCTCATCACCCACCGCGTGCTGAAGGCCGCCCTCGCCGGCGCGCCGCCGCCCTACCCGCTCGCCGAGCTCGACGAGCTGGCGCTGCACTGCACCCAGCGCGAGGACGCCGCCAACAAGGTGGAGCGCCAGGTGCGCAAGTCGGCGGCGGCGCTGCTGCTCGAGGACCGCCTGGGCGAGAGGTTCGACGCCGTGGTCACCGGCGCCTCGCCCAAGGGCACCTTCGTGCGCGTCCTCCATCCGCCGGTCGAGGGCAAGGTGGTGCGCGGATTCGACGGCCTCGAGGTCGGTGACCCGGTGCGCGTCAAGCTGACCGCCACCGACGTCGAGCGCGGCTTCATCGACTTCGTGCGCCAGACCGAGGGCCGGCGACGTCGCGGGCGCGGCCCTACAGGGTGATGGTGGTGCCTTCGAGCCATGGCAGCACACTGCAGCAGAGTGCAGCAATGGGTTACGCGCCGGCCGCGAAACAGGTACCATCCCCTGCCACTGAGCGCCATGGAGACCATTCGCGTCGCCGGGATCACCGTGCCGAGTCTGCTGTACGGCACGGCGTGGAAGGAGGAGCGCACCGAGGCGCTCGTCGCCGCCGCCCTCGCCGCCGGCTTCCGCGGTATCGACACTGCCAACCAGCGACGGCACTACCACGAGGCGGGCGTCGGCGTCGCGCTCGCCCGCGCCCTGGCGCGCCGCGAGGTGACGCGTGAGGCCCTCTTCGTACAGACCAAGTTCACCTTCGTCGAGGGCCAGGACACGCGGCTGCCCTACGATCCGGCGGCTGACCTGCCG
>DASYUP010000032.1:0-5759 GCA_036001185.1 Thermoanaerobaculia bacterium | reverse complement strand
TTCGCCAAGCACGCTCTGGCGTCGCTACTATTCGACGCGCAACTACGTCTTCGCCATGCGGAGCACCTTCTCGCGCCCCGACCTCGCCCGTCGCGAGGCCCTCAAGGCCGTCGCGCGCAGCCTCGGCGCCTGGGCACGCGGGCCGCGCTTCGGCGCGCGCTTCGGGTACTTCCAGCTGCGAGCGGTCGCCGACGGCTACCGCGGCCGGCTGGGCTGCACGGTGCCGCCATCCGATCGCTGAGCCCGCCGGGCGGCGGGGGCCGGCTCCGCCGGCGACTGCGGCCCGTCGTCCGCTACTTCACGCGCAGCAGTCACCGCGAGCTGCTGACGCGGCGGCTCGTGCCACACATCCGTTCCCTGCGCGGCGTGGTCCTCGACATCGGCGGTGGCCGCGACTCTCCGCTGGCGCGCTCCTGGCCGGCGGCGGCGCGGCGCCTGCGGCTGGACATCTCGCCTCGCTTCGCACCGGACGTCCTGGGCGACACCGTGCGCCTCCCGATCGCCGATGCGGCCCTCGACGGGGTGCTGATCAGCGAGGTCCTCGAGCACGTCTGGGCGCCGGGCGCCGCGCTGGCGGAGATCCATCGCGTGCTGCGGGAGGGAGGAACGCTCTGCGGCTCCGTACCGTTCGCCATCGGCGTGCACGCCGACCCGCACGACTATTACCGATTCACCGGGGAGGCATTGGCCATGCTGCTGCGCGACTTCGACGCGGTCGAGATCCGGCCTCATGGCAACCACCTCGGCGCGGCGTGGCGCGCGCTGACGTCGAGGTGGCGGTGGCTGGCGCTCCTCAGCCCGCTGATCCGGCCGCTTTGCCGCCACACCGACAGCCGGTGGCCGGTCGGCTACACCTTCGTAGCCCGCAAGCGGGCGGCGTCGGCTGGCGCAGGGCGCGGCGTAGACTGCTGAGTGCATGTCCATCGTGCCGTTGTATGTCAGGGCCGGCAAGCGGGTGTTTGATCTGTCGCTCGCGCTGCCGACGCTGCTGCTGACCGCGCCCTTGCTGGCCCTCCTCGCCCTTGCCGTCGCCCTCACCCTCCGCCCTCCCATCCTCTTCCGCCAGCGCCGCCCCGGCCTCCGCGGCGCGCCGTTCACCCTCTACAAGCTCCGCACCATGCGCGAAGCCCAGGACGCGCAGGGTCGCCCGCTCCCCGACGCCGACCGCCTCACCTCCCTCGGCCGCTTCCTGCGCCGCACCAGCCTCGACGAGCTGCCCGAGCTGTGGAACGTCGTCCGCGGTGACATGAGCCTGGTGGGTCCGCGACCCCTCCTCCCCGAATACCTCGAGCGCTACAGCGCCGAGCAGGCGCGGCGGCACGAGGTGCGGCCGGGGCTCACTGGCTGGGCGCAGGTGCACGGGCGCAACGCCATGTCCTGGGAGGAGAAGCTCGCCCGCGACGTCTGGTACGTCGACCATGTGAGCTTGATGCTCGACCTCCGGATTCTCGCCACGACGCTGTGGAAGGTGGCGACGGGCGAGGGCATCAGCGCGCCGGGAGCCGCCACCGCGCACCCGTTCGAGGGGAGCGAGCGGCTGCGTTGAGCGCCGCCGCATCGCGCGTGCTGGTGCTGGGCGCCGGCGGTCACGCCAAGGTGGTAGTGGCGACGCTGCAGGCGGCGGGAGCCGAGGTGGCGGCGGTGCTCGATGACGCGCCGGGAAGGCAGGGGGCCTCGCTCGGCGGCGTGCCGGTGGGCGGGCCGGTTGCCGCGGTCATCGGCGGAGCCGCCATCTGCGCCATCGGTGACAACCGCGCCCGGCAGGGCGTGGTGGCGGGCCTCGCCACCGCCTGGGCCACCGCCGTGCACCCGTCCGCGGTCGTCCACGAGAGCGTGCTGCTGGGCCCCGGCACCGTCGTCTTCGCCGGCGCCGTCGTGCAGCCCGACGCCGTGCTCGGCGCCCACGTGATCGTCAACACCGGCGCCACCGTCGACCACGATTGCCGCCTCGGCGACTTCGTGCACGTCGCCCCGGGGGCGCACCTGTGTGGCGGCGTCACCGTCGACGAGGGCGCGCTGCTCGGCGTCGGCTGCGCGGTGGCGCCCGGCGTGCGCATCGGCGCCTGGGCGACGGTGGGTGCGGCGGCGGCGGTGGTCGCGGACGTGCCGGCCGGCGCCACCGTCATCGGCGTGCCGGCGCAGGCGAGGCCGCCGCGGTGAGCCGCATCTATCTCTCGCCGCCGCACCTGACCGGCGAGGAGCTCGCGTTCGTCACCGACGCGCTGGCTTCCAACTGGGTGGCGCCGATGGGGCCGCACGTCGATGCCTTCGAGCGCGAGCTGGCGGCGGTGGTGGGGGTGGGGCACGCGGCGGCGTTGTCTTCGGGGACGGCGGCGCTGCACCTGGCGCTGCGGCTCGCCGGCGTCGGGCCGGGCGACCTGGTGATCTGCCCGACGCTCACCTTCGTCGCCACTGCCAATGCCGCCGTCTACCTCGGCGCGCGGCCGCTCTTCGTCGATGTCGACCCGGCGACCTGGACGCTCGATCCCGCGCTGCTCGAGGCCGAGCTCGCGGCGCGCGCACGCACCGGAGAGCAGGCGAAGGCGGTGGTGACGGTCGACCTCTACGGCCAGTGCGCCGACTACGATCGCATCGCGCCGCCCTGCGCCCGCTATGGGGTGCCGCTGATCGAAGACGCCGCCGAGGCGCTGGGCGCCACGTATCGCGGCCGCGCCGCCGGCGCTTGTGCGCCCCTCGGCGTCTTCTCGTTCAACGGCAACAAGATCATCACCACCTCGGGTGGCGGCATGCTGGTGGGCGACGATGGCGAGGCGATCGCCGAGGCGCGGCGGCTGGCGGCGCAGGCGCGCGAGCCGGCGGCGCACTACGAGCACGCCACGCTCGGCTACAACTATCGGCTCTCCAACCTGCTCGCCGCGGTCGGCCGCGCCCAGCTCGCCGCCCTGCCACAGCGGGTGGCGCGCAAGTGGGCGATCGGCGAGCGCTATCGGGCCTGCTTCGCCGGCACGCCGGGGGTTAGCTTCATGGCGGAGGCGCCCTACGGCACCAGCAGCCGCTGGCTCACTTGCGTGCTCATCGACCCGGCGGCCTTCGGTGCCACCGCCGAGGCGGTATGGCAGGCGCTCGAGCGGCAGGACGTCGAGGCGCGGCCGTTGTGGAAGCCGCTGCACCTGCAACCGGTCTTCGCCGGCTGCGCGCGGCGGGGCGGCGCGGTGGCCGAGGCGCTGTTCGAGCGCGGCCTCTGCCTGCCGAGCGGCACCGCCCTCAGCGACGGCGAGATCGACCGCATCGCCGGCATCGTGCTGGCGCAGCGGGGCTCGCGCGTGGCGGCAATCGAGGCCTGATGCCGCAGCCAGAGCTCGCCGGCGTGCCGGTGCTGGTGACGGGAGGGGCCGGCTTCATCGGTTCGCACCTCGTCGACGCGTTGGTGGCCGGTGGGGCACGGGTGCGGGTGCTCGACAACCTCACGACGGGCAGCCGGGACAACCTGCGCCAGCACGGCGACCGCGTCGAGCTGCTGGCTCTCGACCTGCGCGACGCGGCCGCCTGCCAGGAGGCGTGCCGCGACGTGCAGCTCGCCTTCCACCTCGCCGCCCTCGGCTCGGTGCCGCGATCGCTGGAGGATCCGGCGTCGACGATGGCGGTCAACGTCGCTGGCACCGCCAACCTCTTCGCCGCCGCCCGCGACGCCGGAGTGCGGCGGCTGGTCTACGCCTCCTCGTCGAGCGTCTATGGCGACTCCCCCGGGCTGCCCAAGCGCGAGGGCGAGGAGGGCGAGCCGCTGTCGCCCTATGCGCTGTCGAAGGTGATGGGCGAGCAGCTCGCCACCACCTTCGCGCGCTGCTTCGGCATGCAGCTTCTCGGCATGCGGTACTTCAACGTCTACGGCCCGCGGCAGAGCCCGGAGGGGCCGTACGCCGCGGTGGTGCCACGGTTCCTCGCCGCCGCGCTCGCCGGCGAGGCGATGCAGATCCACGGCGACGGCGAGCAGAGCCGTGACTTCACCTACGTCGGCGATGCCGTGGCGGCGACGGTGCTGGCTGCCGGCGCGCCGGTGGTGGCTTGCGGCCGCGCCTACAACGTCGCCGGCGGCGTGCGGGTGACGATGAACGAGCTGGCGACGACGATCAGCGCGCTCGCCGGCAGCACAGCGCCGCCGCGCCACGGGCCGCCCCGCGCGGGCGACGTCCGCCACTCGCAGGCGGACCTCACGGCGGTGCGCCGCGAGCTGGGGTACGCGCCGCGCGTGCCGCTCGCCGCTGGCCTGCGCGCCACGTGGGAGCACGGGGTGGCGCCGGCGCGGGGTCGCCAAGCTCCTGTATAATCGGGCCTTAGCGGTAAGCACAACGAGAGCGCAGCGAGCAAGGTGAAGCGCCGCCGAACGGCCCCGGGGCCGCCGCAGAGGGCCTCCCTCGAGGATGGCTGAGGCTCCCGCCTCGCCCTACCGGCCCGCGCGCGGCGGCTGGCGCCGACTGGCGACGCGCATGATGCGCCGCGAGACCCAGGTGGTGCTCGACCTCGGCGCTCTCTCACTGGCGCTGCTGGTCGCCTACCTGCTGCGCTTCGACCTGCAGATCCCGCCGCTCTATCTGCACCGCTTCGTGCTGCAGCTCCCCTTTGTCGTCTTGCTGCAGCTCGCGGCCCTCGCCCTCTGCGGCGTCTACGCGCTGATCTGGCGCTATGTCGCCCTCGGCGACCTGCCGCGCTTCCTGCGCGCCGCCCTCTACGCCACGCTGCCGCTGCTGCTGCTGCGCTGGAGCCCGAGCCCGCTGGCGGAGTGGCGGCTGCCGCTGTCGGTGATCGCCCCCGACATGTGCTTCGGCTTCGGCGGCGTGCTGGCCCTGCGCGTGGTGCGCCGCAGCCTCTACGAACGGGGGCAGCGCGCCGGCCACCAGGGTGGCAACGGCGTCCATGGCGAGCGCGCGGTGCTGCTGGCCGGCGCCGGCCGTGCCGGGGCGCTGGTGGCGCGCGAGATCAAGGGGCGCGGCGACCTCGGGCTGCGGGCAGTGGGCTTCGTCGACGACGATCCCCTCAAGCTCGGCATGGTGGTCGATGGGCTGCGGGTGCTGGGCGCCACCGACGAGATCCCGCGGCTGGCGACGGAGCTGGGCGTCGATCACGTCATCCTCTCGATGGTGGATGCGCCGCGCCCGACGCTGGCGCGCATCGTCGCTCTCTGCCAGCGCTCGGGCGTGCCGGTGCGCACCATCCCCGGCCTCTACGAGATCGTCGCCGGCCGGGTGGCGATCAGCCGCACCCGCGACGTCGACCTCGAGAGCCTGCTCGGCCGCTCCCCGGTACAGCTCGACGGCAGCCAGGTGTCGGGCTTGCTCACCGGCAAGCGCGTGCTCATCACTGGCGCCGGCGGCTCGATCGGCGGCGAGCTGGCGCGCCAGGTCTGCCGGCTGGCGCCCGCCGAGCTGGTGCTCGTCGAGCGCTTCGAGGGGGCGCTGTTCGCCATCGAGCAGGAGCTGGGGGAGCTGTGGCCGGCGGTGCGCCTGGTGCCGCTGCTCGCCGACGCCGGCAACCGCCAGCGCATGGCGGCAGTGCTCGCCGAGCATCGCCCGGAGGTGCTCCTGCACGCCGCCGCCCACAAGCACGTGCCGCTCTCGGAGCGCAATGTAGGCGAGACGATCGCCAACAACGTCTTCGCCACGCGGGCTCTCGGCGAGGCGGCCGCCGAGGCGGGCGTCGCCACCTTCGTGCTCATCTCGACCGACAAGGCGGTGCGCCCGAGCTCGGTGATGGGGGCCTCCAAGCGGGTGGCCGAGCTGGTGGTCGCCGACCTCGCCCAGGGC
>DASYUP010000031.1:0-7839 GCA_036001185.1 Thermoanaerobaculia bacterium | reverse complement strand
CGCGGTCGGTGAGGTGGAAGGCCTTGGCCGGCACCGCGGTGGCGGCGGCGAGCGCCTGCACCGGCGTCAGCCCCGCCGAGACCAGCAGCTCGAGCTCACGATGGATGCTGGCGCCATGCGTGGTGCCGGGATTGGGCGCGTCGGTGCCGGCGAGGATGGATACACGGGCGTCGCGCAGGCGGCGCACCGCATCGAGCGCGTTCTGGAAGCGCGGCTGACCGTGCAGCGGAAAGGCGGTGCGCAGGTTGTCCACCTCGCTCGGGAGGAGGTAGGGCGCCAGCCGCGGGTCGTCGGGCAGCGCATGGCCGCTGGCGACGCCGCTGGTGCTCTCGACGACGGTGAGCGTCGCCACCACGAATGCCTTGTCCTCCACCGCCAGGTCGACGAAGGCCTGCTCCGGTGGGCGGTCGTCGAAGACGTGCGCGAGGCCGTCGGCGCCGGCGGCGAGGGCCTCCTCGGCACGCGCCTCGGTGCTGACGTGCACGACGGCGAGCTTGCCGCGCTGATGCGCGGCGGCCACCAGGGCGGCGATGGTGTCGCGGTCGAGGGTGGGAATGGAGCGTCCATAGGAGCTGCCGTCCTCGGAGATGATCTTGATGTAGTCGGAGCCTTCGGCGAGGCGCGCATCGACCCACGACTGCGCCTCCGCGGGCGTGGTGAGGGTGGGCACCGGCATGCCGTATTCGGTGCCGTGGCCGCCGGGGGCGGTGGCCAGGAAGCCGGCGCTGAAGAGATCGGCGCGACCGGGGGCGCCAGTCCCTGCCTGCTCGGCGCGCATCACCTGGGCGAAGGCGGGAACGGTGAACATGTCGAGCTCGGTGGTGACGCCGAACACCGCGGCCCGCGTCAGCGCGTCGCCCCAGGTATGGGTGTGGGCGTCGATGAGGCCGGGCAGCAGCGTGGCGCCGCGGCCGTCGACCACGGCGACGCCAGCCGGTACCCGCACGCGGGGGCCGACGGCGGTGATCAGCCGGCCGCTGACCACCACCGTGCCGCGGGGGATGACGCGCGTGCCGTCGAAGATGCGCACGTTGGTGATGGCGAGCGACGGGCGCTCCCGCGTCGCGCTCTGGGCGGGCGGCGTCGCCGCCGCTAGCGCGGCGGGCGCCAGCAGGAAGACGGCGAGGGTGGCGAGGATGCGAGGGTGGCGCATGGCGATCTCCTCCGCGCAGGGGGCGCCGGCAGGGCGCCTCGTCGAAGTGAAGGTACGGCATTGGCGGGCCGTGGTTGCAGCCCCGACCGTCAGCAGTTGCAGATGACGATCGTCACGCCGCCAGCGGCAGCGTGACCTCGAAGCAGGCGCCCCCCTCGGCGGGACTGGCGGCCGCCACCGTGCCGCCGTAGCCTTCGACGATCGCCTTGACGATGGCGAGGCCGAGCCCGGTGTGCGGGCGGCCGTCGCCGGTGCCCGGCGGGCGGTAGCTGAAGAACCGCGCCCACACCCGCTCGAGGTGCTGCGGCGGGATGCCCGGCCCGCGGTCGCGCACGCTGAGCAGGGCGCGGTTGCCGGCCCGCGCGAGACGCACCGTCACCGCGCTGGGCGCCGGCGAGAAGGAGAGCGCGTTGTCGAGCAGGTTCTCCACCACCTGCGCCAGGCGGTCGGGCGAGCCGTTGACCGGCAGCGCGCCGTCGAGCTCGAGCTCGATGGCGACGCCACGCGGCGCCCGCCGTCGCGCCCCCTCGACCAGCGGCGGCAGCAGCGACTCGAGCTGCACGGTGGCGCGGTCTTCCCCCTCCACCTGGGCGTCGAGGCGCGCCATTTCGCGCACCTCCTTGAGCAGGTGCTCGAGCCGCGCCACCTCGCGCTGCACGATGTCGAGCAGCTCGCGGCGCTGGTCGGGCTCCTCCACCTCCTCCAGCATCTCGGCGGCGTTGCGGATCGAGGCCAAGGGGTTCTTCAGCTCGTGCGAGACGTCACCGGCGAACGCCTCGACGAAGGCGAGGTGCTCGACCAGCCGCCGCGACAAGTCCTCGAGCGCGCGGGCGAGGTCGCCGATCTCGTCGGCGCGACCGGAGCCGCCGAAGGTGCCGCGCAGCCGGCCGCGGCCGTCGAACAGCGCCAGTGCCTCGCCGCGCAGCCGTTGCAGCGGCCGCACGATGGTGATCGAGGCGACGAGGGTGAGGAGCACCGCCACCAGCAGCGAGGCGAGCACCACCTGGAAGACGGCGAGCCGCACCTGGTAGAGGTCGCCGAGGATGCGCAGCGTCGTCCCCGAGACCAGCACCGCGCCCACCACCTCGCGGCCCGAGCGCACCGGGATGGCGCTGTAGAGGGTCACCGAGCGCTGCCCGGGGCTGATGAGGGCGGAGGCGCCATATTTCCCCGCCAGCGCCGCGGCGACCGGCGGGATGGTAAGCGGCTGGTCGGCGGGGAAGGGCTCGACCGCCAGCAGCGGCGCCTCGGGCGCTCCCACGGCGCGCCGGTAGAGCGTGTAGAGGGCCGAGCCGAGGCGGTAGAGCGGACTGGTGCGCGAGCCGGAGACGCTGTCGCCCAGCCGCGCCGCCTCCTCCGTCGCCTCCGTCAACCCCGCCGGCAGACGCGGGCCGAGCTGACTGCTGTCAGCGATCACCCAGCCCTGGCGATCGAGCACCCGCAAGCGCGCATTGAGCCGCCGCTCGAGCCGCTGCAAGATGCGGGTGGCGCGCGCCGGATCGATCGGCCCTTCCTCGCCGATGGCGGCCGCCATGATGCGGCCCTGCTGCACCATCGAGGTCTCGAGCGCCGAGAGCTCCTGCCGCTCGTAGACGTCGAGATAAAGCACGCCGGCGGCCGGCAGGAAGACCAGCAACAGGTTGAAGGCGAGCAGGCGGATGGAGATCCGCGAGCTGAGGCGACGCCAGTACCCAGGATCGCTCAGCCGTTCGCCTTCAGCTCGGCGAGGACCATGCGCACCTGCTGCTCGGGATCGTCCATCAGCGGGATGCTGCCGGCACCGCGGTGGCCGCCGCCGCCGTAGCGCGCCGCCAGCTCGCCGACGTTGGTCTTGCAGCTGCGGTTGAAGATGCTGTGGCCGAGCACCAGCATCGGGTACTCGCGGTTGGGGCCCCAGTGCAGCCGCATGGAGACGTTGGCGCGCGGGTAGAGGGCGTAGACGAGGAAGCGATTGCCCACCGGCGTTCGCTCGAGGCCGCGGAAGTCGGTGATCACCACGTTGCCGTCGACGCGGCTGAGGGTGCGCAGCATCTCCTGGAACTCGGCGTCGGAGTCCTCGATCACCTGGCAGCGCCGCGCCACCTCGGGATGCCGCAGCACCTTGTCGACGGGCAACTGCTTCACCAGCATCTCGAGCAGCAGCAGGAAGTAGCTCTCGAACGAGCCGAGCCCGGTGCGACCGTCGATGGTGAAGCCGAGCTTGATGTAGCCCTGCGGGTTGATGACGTCGTCGGGCGTCAGGTCGGCGGAGTCGAGGCGGTCGGCCTCGCGCACCAGCTCGGCGTAGGCAGGCATCGTCGCCTCGCCGCCGTAGTAGTCGTAGACCAGGCGCGCCGCCGAGGGCGCCTCGCCGAAGGCGCCGCGGAAGCTCGGCGGCGGCGCCGCCGGGGTGGCGGTGTGCATGTGGTGGTCGAACCAGAGGCCGCAGGCCGGGTGGAACGGCAGGTTGGCGAGGATGTCGTCGGGGCCGATGTCGGCGCGCCCCTCGGTGATGTCCTGCGGGTGGATGAGCTTGAGGGCGTCGACCTCCTCGTTGTAGGAGATCAGCACGGCGCAGGTGAGGCCGTCGAGGTCGCCGCGGGTGACAAGTCGCAAGCTGTTGGGCTCCTCCGGGGTGCGGTGTCCGATTATAGGCGGCGGGCGAGTAGAGTCCGGACGTGCGCGCCGCCAGCAAGAGACCGCGAAGCCTCCCGCCGCCGCTCGCCGCCGTGCCCGGGGGCCATGGTGGCGATCGCCTGCGCCGTCGCCTCGCCCGCGCCGAGGAGCAGCTCGCCGGCGGCGCCACGGTGGCGGCGGCCGCCGACACCGCCGGCTTCGCCAACCCGGCGACCTTCGAGGCGCGATTCCGCGGCGCCACCGGCCTTTCGCCCGCCGCCTTCCGCGCCCTCGGCCAGCGCCCCGGCTTCACCCTCGCCCTGCCCGCCGGCTACCTCCCGGGGCCGACCCTGCGCAGCTGGGGGCGCGACCCCGAGAGCCCCACCGAGCGGGTGGACGGCCGGCACGTCCTGCGCACCCTCCGCACGCCGGCGGGCAGCGCGCTGCTGGAGATGACGCTCCTGCCGAGCCAGGTGCGCTGCCGGATCGAGGCGGCGGGCCGTCCAGGCCCCGAGACGGTGCGCGCCGCCCATCGCCTGGCGCTTCGCACCCTGGGCCTCGCCAGTGGACCGGGGGCGGCGACCGATCCGCGGCCATTCGAGCTCCAAGTGCGCCGCCAGCCCTCGCTCGCCCGCCTCGTCGACGGCCGGCGGGGGCTGCGCATCCCGCTCACCGCCGACCCCTTCGAGGCGCTCACCTGGGCGGTCCTCGGCCAGCAGGTCAACCTCGCCTTCGCCTTCGCGCTGCGGCGGCGCGTGGTGGCGCTCGCCGGGATCCCGGCGCCGCGCGGCCTCTTTGCCCACCCCACCGCCGCCGAGCTGGCGGCGGTCGACGCCAGGGACCTCGTGCGGGGGCAGCTCTCGCGGCGCAAGGCGGAGTACCTGCTCGACCTGGCGCGCGCCGTCGCCGGCGGCGAGCTGCCCCTCGAGCGGCTCGGCGGCGCCACTGCCGGCGACCTCGAGGCGGCGCTGCTCGCCCGCCGCGGCATCGGCCCCTGGACCGCCGCCTACGTGATGCTGCGTGGCTACGGCCTCGCGGATTGCGTACCGGTGGGCGACGCCGGCCTGGGCCTCGCCCTGCAGCGCTTCTTCGCGCTACCCGCGCGGCCCGACGCCGCCGCCACTCGCCGGCTGATGGCCCCCTTCGCCCCCTTCCGCAGCCTCGCCACCTTCCACTTCTGGATGAGCCTGGGAGACACCCCGCCATGAGCGCCGCCGTCGCCCGCTTCGACTCGCCCGTGGGCCCGCTCACCGCCGTCGTCGACGAGCAGGGGGACCTCGCCGAGCTCTCGTTCCATGGCGTGCCGCCGCCGGCCGGCGAGGGCGGTGACGCGGCCGGCGGGCCGGCGATGAAGCGCGTCCGCACCGAGCTGCAGGACTACTTCGCCGGCCGCCGCCGCGACTTCTCGCTGCCGCTGGCGCCGCGCGGCACCGTCTTTCAACGGCGCGTCTGGGCGGAGCTCTGCCGCATCCCCTACGGCGCCACCATCAGCTATCGCGAGCTGGCGGCCCGGCTGGGCAATCCCGCCGCCTGCCGGGCGGTGGCGCGAGCCAACGCCACCAACCCGATCGCCATCGTCATCCCCTGCCACCGGGTGATCGGCGCCGACGGCAGCCTCACCGGTTACGGCGGCGGGCTCGACCGCAAGCGCTGGCTGCTCGAGCGCGAGGGCGCGCTGCTGCCGATGGTCGTCGCCGGCTGAACGCCGCCCGCGCCGTGCCTACCTGCCCCTCCTCGGCACCGCCGCCCCGCCTCTCGGTCGTGGTGCCGGCTTACCGGTCGCACGCCACGCTGGGCGCCGCGCTCGCCGGCCTGGCGGCGCAGAGCTTCCCCTCCTACGAGGTGATCGTCGTCGACAGCTCCCCCGCCGGTGACGAGGCGACGCGAAGCGCCGAGCTGGTGCGTCGGCTGCTCCCCGCGGCGACCCTGGTGCGCAGCCCGCAACGCCTGCTGCCGCAGGCGGCGCGCAACGCCGGCGCGGGGCTCGCCCGCGGCGAGCTGCTGGCCTTCACCGACCCCGACGTCTACGCTCCGCCGGCGTGGCTCTCGGCGCTCGTCGCCGCGCACGCGGCGAGCGGCGACGTGGTGGCGGGAGCGCTCGCCTGCCACGGCCGGCGCTGGCTCGACCGCGGCATCCACCTGGGCAAGTTCAGCAAGTGGTTGCCGGGCGGGCCGCCGCGTTGCGTCGACGTGGCGCCGACCGCCAACCTGCTGCTGCCGCGGGCGCTGTTCGCCGAGCTCGGCGGCTTTCGCGGCGACATGATGATGGGCGACGCCAGCTTCAGCTGGGAGCTGCGCCGCCGCGGACACCGCCTGCGCCTCGCGCCGGAGGCGTGCGTCGAGCATCATCACCTGCACTCGCTGCGCAGCGTCCTGCGCGAACGCGCCGAGCGCGGCGCGCTCTACGCCGCGTTGCGCCTCGCCGCCGGCGAGGGGCGCGGCAGTGGGCCGCTGGTGCGTCTCGCCGTCGTGCCGCCGCGCTTGCTCAGCAACCTGCTGCACACCACCCGGCATGCCTGGTGGGGCGGCCAGCTCGGCTGGCTCGCCCTCACCCTGCCGGTGGTGGCCGCGGCGCACGCCGCCGCCCTCGCCGGCGAGGCGATCGGCTACACGCGGGCGCTCAGAGCGCCACCGGCGCCGGCAGGGTGGACGCGCCGCTCCACGCCGCCGCCGACTCCGGTGCCTCCGGTCGCGGCGCGTGCAGCTCGTAGTCGGTGAAACGCACCAGCGCATCACCCGCCCCCGCCAGCAGCCCCAGCGTCTGCCCCGCGGCGCCGGCGGCCGCCAGCGCCAGCATCGCCGGCGCCCAGCGAAGCACGCGAGCGGGCGCGGCCAATCCCTGGTGGCGCAGTCGCCGCCAGAAGCGGCGCAGCGCGTAGAGCGGCACCAGCGGCGCCCCCACCACGTAGAGCCCCCGCCGAAGCGGCGACCAGCGCTCCGCCTCCGCGCGCAGCGGCGCGTAGCAGCGATACCACCAGAAGAGGCCGCGCAACAGACAGCGCACGCTGGGCTCGGCGAGATGCTCGATGACCGCGTCGGGCTCCATCGCCAGCCGGTGACCGTCGCGCCGCAGGCGCCCGTGCAGCACCAGGTCGCACTGCAGCAGCTCCTCCAGCTCGTCACCGTAGCCGCGCAGCACGGCGGTCTTGAAGCTGGCGTTGTGGCCGGGGAGCAGCGCCACCTCGCCGCGCGCCACCGGCGGCGCCCAGTCGCCGTAGCTCGCCAGGTGCAGCAGGGCCGTACGCGGCTGCTCCGGATTGCCGGCGAGCGGCACCGCGCCCACTCCCGCGAACGGCCCGGCATGGGCGCGCAGCAGCGCCGCCGCCCAACCCGCGCGCACCCGCACGTGCTCCTCGACGAAGGCGACCACGGATGCCCGAGCGACGGAAACCGCATCGGCGCGGCTGCGAGCATAGGTGGTCCCCGGCGGCTGTCGCAGCACGACCACCCGCGGATCGTCGCTGCCGGCGACCGGCGGCAGCCCCTCGCCGCCGCAGTCGACCAGCAGCACCTCGAGCCGCGCGCCCTGCGACGCGTCATCCAGGCGCTGTGTCAGCAGGCTGGCGAGGCAAGGGGCCGCGCGCGCGCGCAGCCGGCCGACGACGACGATGGTGCTCAGCGCGGGGAGCATGACCGCAGGGATTCTAGACGCGCGATCCGGGCCGCTCAATGTCAGCGCGAGACCACTCGCGCGGCCTGGTCCCACCGCCGGCGCCTACGGGTAATAACCGCGGATGGTGCGCGCCGCCAGGCGCTGGCCCGCAAGCTTGACGTCGACGAGGCGGAAGGAGCGCTCGTCGCCGGCATGGCTCGAGTAGTAAGCCAGCAGGTAGCGCGAGCGCACGTCCTGCTCGATCTCGCGGTAGACCGACTGCAGGCTGCTGGTGCCCTCGACGATGAAGCACCGCCCGCCGGTCTCCTCCGCCAGCCTGGTGAGTAGGGGGCGGTCGATGATCGGCGAGTACGGCTCGGTGTCCTCGAGGCCGACGGTGTAGAGCGTCACCGCCGCCCGCCGCGCCAGCTCCATGACGTCACGCACCGTGGAGTGGCTGCGCTCGTCGATGCCGTCGGAGAGCAGCACCAGCACCCGC
>DASYUP010000030.1:0-3594 GCA_036001185.1 Thermoanaerobaculia bacterium | reverse complement strand
GTACGGCCACGTGCGCCGGCCGCAGCTGGGGGTGCAGATCCAGAGCGTCAGCGAGGCCGACGCCGAGGTCTACCACCTGCCCACCATCAGCGGCGCCGAGGTGGTGGTGGTGCAGCCCAACTCGCCGGCCGCCAAGGCCGGCCTGCAGCTCGGTGACGTGGTGGTGGCGGTCGACGGCCAGCCGGTCAAGGACGCCACCGACCTCACCACCAAGCTGGCTCAGCACCAACCCGGCGAGAAGGTCGACCTGACCCTCTACCGCAAGGGGCAGCGCCAGGGGCTGGCGGTGGCGCTCGGCGAGTTCGAGCATGGCAAGGTCAACGTGTCGACGCCGAACCAGCGCCACGCCGTCGAGGAGGCGCTCGGCTTCCGCGTCGAGCCGCTCACCCCGGAGCTCGCCCGGCAGCTCGACATCGACCGCACCAGCGGCGTGGTGATCACCGACGTGGCGCCGCTCGGCGGCGCGGCGGCCGGCGGCGTCCGCCCCGGCATGGTGGTGGTGTCGATCAACGGCCAGGACGTCAAGTCGGTGGCCGACGTCGAGCGCATCGCCGGCGGCGTCAAGCCCGGGCAGGTGGTGTCGCTGCGCGCCGTGAACCAGGGCGGCGACGAGCTGGTCATCAACTACCGCGCTCGGCGGTAGATCAACATAGGAGTGCCGGCGGACCGACCGCGGTCCGCCGGCCACTCCCCCTCAGGGGGTCAGCTCTGCGGTCGTCGAGCTCCCCGGGGCGACGACCACCGCGAGGGTCGCCGCCACCTCCAGCTCCGCCAGCTTCTGGCGCGTGAAGGCGTAGCCGAACTCGGCGATGCGCGGCAGCTCCTCCATGGCGAACATGTCGAAGTCGTCCATCGGCAGGTCGAGGTAGAGCTCCACCTCCCGCTTGGCCTGCTTGGCGGAGACGTCGCTCGCCAGCACCGCGGCGCGATGGACGAGCCGCAGGATGTTGGGGAACGAGCGACGCTGCGCCCGCGGCCGGAAGCGCTGGGCCACGAGCTGCCACGGGGTGGGCGTCTTCTTCCAGCCGGGATGAGCGCGCACGTCGAAGGCGGCGGAGACGTCGGAGGCGACGATCGGCCCGCCACCGGAGAGGCGCATGACGTCGGTGGGCAGGTTGTTGAGGACGCCGCCGTCGACCAGCAGATCTCCCTCGCCGAAGAGGACCGGCGGCGTCACGCCGGGAATCGTCATGCTGGCGGCGACGGCCTCGCTCAGGGGCCCCTGGCGGTGCACCACCTGCTCGGTGCGGCTGATGTTGGTGGAGACGCAGAAGAAGGGCAGCCAGAGATCCTCGATGTGGGCGTCGCCATACATGAACTCGAGCATCCGCTCGCCCTTGCGGTTCGACACCACGGAGATGAGGGGCAGCGTGTAGACCTTCTGCGGCGCCATCCGCACCCACCCCTCGTGATTGACCTCCAGCAGCTGCTGCCAGGAGTAGCCGCAGGCGTGCTGGGCGGCGATGACCGCTCCCATGCTGGTGCCGCCGACGCGATCGATGGGGATGCCGGCCTCGACGAGGGCGCGGATGACGCCGATGTGGGCGAAGCCGCGGGCGCCGCCGCCGCCCAGCACCAGGCCGACGGCGCGGTTGGCGAGAAAGCGGGCGAGCCGCGCCATGTCGGCGCGGCGGCCGCGACGCAGGTGGTGGTGGCGGCGGAACGGGCGCAACGCGAGCCAGGGCGCGGTGCCGCGCGGCTGCACCGTCGCCTCGGAGTGGAGCAGCACCAGCTGCTCGAGCTGGCGGCCCTGGTCGGCCTCGACCGCCTGCAGCGCGGCGGCGAGCGGGCCGAGGGTCGGCGCCGCCACCGCGTCGGCGACGACGACGATGCGGTCGGCCTGGCGCAGGCAGCGCCGCGTCCACGGCGAGGGCCCGGCGTCGGCCTCGTAGAGCACCACGGCGTGGTGGGTCTCCTGCTCGCTGAGCCAGGCGGTCATGGCGCCGTGGCTGGGAGTGCCGTCGGCGCACTCGGCGGCGCCGCTGCCGAGCTGGGCGTCGATCCGCCGGGCATCGAGGTGGAGGGTCGGTCCGAGGGCGGCCAGCGCCTCAGCGAGCGCGGCGGTGAAGCCCACGAGGTCGACCCCGGGCCCCGCGGCGGTGACTGCCACCGCCACGCAGCCGCTCGCTGCCGGCGTCGGCTCGCGGTCGAGCCAGGAGGCGAGCATGCGGGTGAGGGCGAGGAGCGCTGCCGGATGCCGGTGCAGCACCAGCTCGGCTCTCTCGCGTGACAGCCGCGCCAGCACCGAGTCGCGCAGCGCGCGGACGGTCGCCGAGCGCGGCCGTCCGGTGAGCACGGCCATCTCGCCGAGGCTGTCGCCGCGCCCCTTCTGGCCGATGACCAGCTCGCCGCCGCCGGCCTGCTCGCGCAGCACCACCAGGCGTCCGCTCGCCACCAGGTAGAGCGCGTCGCCGGGCTCGCCCTGGCGGCAGACGCAGGAGCCACCGGGGGTCAGGCACCACTCGAGCTGGGCGACTACCTCGTCCAGCGCCGCTGCATCGAGAGCGGCGAAGAGGGCCGTCGAGGCGAGGAAAGCCCGCGCCTCGCCGGCCGCGGGCGCGGCGATGATGGGCATGGGTGGCGACTGGGTCGTCGCCGGGATTCTAGCTTCGCTCGTGCGGCCGCTGGTGGTCTCGATCTGGGCCGCCGCTCTCGCCGCCGCCTGCCGCGGTGCGGCGAGCCCGGTGATAGGCTCGCGGCTGTCGCGGAAAGGAGTCCCCGTGGCCCCCGTCGCCGCCGGCGCGCTGCGCGCCCCCGAGCCCACCAGCGCCTTCCCCTCCAGCTCGCGCGCCGCCATCGACGCCGCGCTCGAGACCCTGCGGGTGCGCAAGGTCGCCTGGGCCTCGCTGCCCCTGCTCGAGAAGATCGACCTGCTGCGGCAACTGCGCAAGAGCTTCGCTGCCGTGGCCGAGGAGTGGGTGGCCGCCTGTCAGCGCGCCGAGGGGCTCGATCCGCGCGACCCACGCTCGGGCGAGGAGTGGATCGTCGGCCCCTACTTCGTGCTACGCAACCTGCGGCTCTTGCAGTCGTCGCTGACCAGCCTCTCGGTGGGTCACGCGCCGCGCATCCCGGGGCCGGTGCGGCAGCGCGAGGACGGCAGGGTGGTGGCGCAGGTGTTCCCCTCCGACCTCTACGACCGGCTCTTCTACGCCGGGATGGTCGCCGAGGTCTGGATGCGCCCTGGTGTAACGCCGGAGACCCTCGCCGAGCACCAGGCCGTCGCCTATCGCGAGGAGCTGCCGCGCGGCAAGGTGGCGCTGGTGCTGGCGGCCGGCAACGTCTCCTCGATCGGGCCGATGGACGCCCTCTACAAGCTCTTCGTCGACAACGAGGTGGTGGTCTTCAAGACCCACGGTGTCAACGACTACCTGGGGCCGCTGCTCGAGCGGGGCTTTCGCCCGCTCGTCGAGGCCGGCTATCTGCGCATCGTCTACGGCGACGTCGAGGAAGGTTCCTATCTCTGCGAGCACCCGCTCGTCGACTCCATTCACATCACCGGCTCGGACAAGACCCACGACGCCATCGTCTTCGGCGTCGGGCCCGAGGGGGCGCGGCGCAAGGCCGAAGGGCGGCCGCGCCTGTCCAAGCCGATCT
>DASYUP010000029.1:0-2462 GCA_036001185.1 Thermoanaerobaculia bacterium | reverse complement strand
GACGACGAAGCGGCGCCCGCTGCCCAGCGCCCAGCTCGACGGCAGGTCGATGGGCAGGCCGCCGATCAGGTAGCCGGGATCGCCGCCACACTCGCACAGCGTCCAGGCGGCCATCGCCGTGGTGGTGGTCTTGCCGTGGGTGCCGGCGACCACCAGCGGCTGCCGGCCGGCGAGGCAGAAGTGGTAGAGCGCCTCCGGCATCGACTGCAGCGCCAGCTTCCGCCGCTCGGCCTCGACCGCCTCCGGGTTGTCACGGCGGACGGCGTTGCCCACCACCACCAGATCGGGCGCCGGGTCGAGATGGGCGGCCTCGTAGCCCACCAGCGGCTGGATGCCCGCCCCCTCGAGCAGCGTGCTCATCGGCGGGTACAGCGGGTTGTCCGAGCCCCGCACGCGGTGGCCGAGCGCCTGCAGCAGGCAGGCGAGGGGAGCCATGCCGGTGCCGCCGATGGCAATGATGTGGATGTCGAGCCGGCCGCGGGTCTTGGGCAGCTCCGTTGAGCCCATGGGAGCGCGAATGTACCATTGGCCCATGACCCCGCCGCTCTCTCGCTCGCTCGCCGCCGCCGCGCTTGCCGTCGCCTGCTCGCTGGTCGCCGCCACCACCGTGGCGCAGCCGCCGGCGGCGCCGCCAGGCGCACCGCCCGCCCCCAGCCTCGTCGCCCCCGATCCCATCTTCGACGCCGGGGCGGTGTCCCGCGGCGGCAAGGTGGTGCACGAGTTCACGCTGCAGAACCGCGGGGTCGAGGTGATGCGCCTGCGCGAGGTGCGCCCGGGGTGCGGCTGCACGGTGGCGAGCTACGACGCCACCATCGCGCCTGGCGGCGCAGGGAAGGTGCGCGTCGAGGTCGACACCGCCGCTTTCACCGGCGCCATTGCCAAGGAGGTGACGGTCTTCACCAGCGACCCGGCCAACCCGGCCATCCAGCTCACCGTGCGCGCCGTCGTCCAGGCCGCCGTCGACGCGCAGCCGGGCTAC
This sequence comes from Thermoanaerobaculia bacterium, assembly GCA_036001185.1. Lineage (GTDB taxonomy): Bacteria > Acidobacteriota > Thermoanaerobaculia > Multivoradales > JAIOJS01 > DASYQD01. The sequence goes on along the minus strand of DASYUP010000029.1, from coordinate 1,483 downwards.
TTCCGCTTCCTGCACGTGCGCGGCGCGCCGGCCGAAAGCGTCCAGCAGGTGGTCTGGTCGGCCGACCGCCCCGACCTGCAGGTGCTCGGCGTCGAGTCGCCGCTGCCCAGCATCACCGTTTCCTTCCACCCCGCGGCGCAAGCGGATCGCGTGCCCGGCGGCGCCGGCCGCCAGTGGGTGGTGGTCGCCACCCTCACCAGCGAGCCGCCGCCCGGTCCGCTCTCCGGCGACGTCCTCATCCGCACCGACCACCCGCGCAAGCCGACGCTGGCGGTGCCGATCGCCGGCTACGTGCGGACGACGCTGATGGCGACGCCGCCGGCGCAGGACCTCGGCGGCTTCCCCGCCGGCCAGCCGCGCCGCGCCAGCGTGCTGATCACCAACTACGGCGCCGCGCCGGTACAGGTGCTGAGCGTCGACACCGACGTGCGCGGCCTGACCGCCCGCGTCGAGGAGCGCGAGAAGGGGCGCAAGTTCGACATCGCCCTCACCCTCGCCGCCGATCTGCCGAAGGGGCCGTTCAGCGGCGCCCTGCGCGTGCGTACCGACTCGCCGCAACAGCCGCTGCTCGAGATCCCGGTCAAAGGAGAGGTGCGGTGAGCGGCCTCTCCGCGGCAGCGCCGGCGCGGCCGCAGGGGCGCGCCCCGGAGGCGCTGCGGCCGCTGCGCATCACCCTCGGTGAGCTCAAGTTCGCCGAGGGCTCGGCGCTGCTGTCGCTCGGCGACACGCGGGTGCTCGCCGCCGCTTCGGTGGAGAACCGCGTGCCCCCCTTCCTCGTCGGCAGCGGCAAGGGCTGGGTGACCGCGGAGTACGCCATGCTGCCGCGCGCCACCGCCACGCGCAACGCCCGCGAGGTGGTCAAGGGGCGGCCGTCGGGGCGCACCAGCGAGATCCAGCGGCTGATCGGCCGCAGCCTGCGGGCGGTGGTCGACATGACGGCGCTCGGCGAGCGCACGGTGACCATCGACTGCGACGTGCTGCAGGCCGACGGCGGCACCCGCACCGCCAGCGTCACCGCCGGCTACGTGGCGCTCGCCGAGGCGCTCGCCAAGCTGGTGCTCACCGGCGACCTGCCGCGGCTGCCGCTGCTCGAGCCGGTGGCCGCGGTCTCGGTGGGCATCGTCCGTGGCGCCGCACTGCTCGACCTCGAATACGCTGAGGACCAGGAGGCCGAAGTCGACATGAACGTCGTCGCCACCGCCTCGGGCAAGCTGGTCGAGGTGCAGGGGACCGGCGAGCGCCGCGCCTTCACCCGCGCCGAGAACGACGCCCTGCTCGAGCTGGCCTTCGGCGGCATCGAGCAGCTGCTGGCGGCGCAGCGCGCGGTGCTGGCGACGCTGCTCGGCGAGGTCGAGCAGGTGGCGGGGCGGCCGCGCGGCACGGCGCCACCCAAGCGCGAGCGCGACCTCTGGGGCCCGCCGCGCTGAGGCCACCCCCGCCGGCAAAGCCGGCATCCCCCTCCCGCCCAACCCCCCCTAGGTCT
>DASYUP010000028.1:0-14917 GCA_036001185.1 Thermoanaerobaculia bacterium | reverse complement strand
CCAACGCCGCGCGCCACGCCGGGGCGCGAGGGGTCGAGGTGACGATCCTCGCCGTCGACGGCAGGATCACGGCCGAGGTGCGCGACGACGGGACGGGGTTCGCGCGCGCCGAGGGTGCCGCCGACACCGCCGGCAACGGCCTGCGCAACATGCAGGCCCGGGCCCGCGAGGTCGGTGGCCGGCTCACCATCGAGTCCGGCCCCGGGCGGGGGACCGTGGTGCGGGTCGAGGCACCGCTGTGATGAGGGAGAGCATGGTCATGCGCTGGCCATTCCGCGGCAGCGGTGGTATTCCTGAGCGGTGGAGATCGCGGTGACCGCCGAACCGATTCGAGTCGCGATCGTCGAGGATGACCGCGCCACCCGCGAAGGGCTGGCGCTGCTGATCGACGGCACACCCGGCTACGCCTGCCGGCGGACGTTTCGCTCGGTGGAGGAGGCGCTACGGGCCGACGGCCCCTCGCCAGACGTCCTGCTGCTCGACATCCACCTGCCTGGGATGCCCGGCTCCGCGGGCGTCCGGGCGCTCCAGGAGAAGCACCCGGGCGCCGTGATCCTCATGCTGACGGTCTACGAGGGGCAGGACCTGGTCTTCGAGTCGCTGTGCAACGGCGCGAGCGGCTACTTGCTGAAGAAGACGGTGCCGGCGCGGCTGCTCGAGGCGATCCGCGAGGCCCGCGAGGGGGGCTCGCCGATGTCTCCCGAGATCGCCCGCAAGGTCATCGGGCTCTTCCGCTCGACGGCGGCGCCGGTCGCCGTCGCGCACGCGCTCACCGCGCGCGAGGTCGAGCTCCTGCAGCTCCTCGCCCAGGGGCACAGCTATCAGGCCTGCGCCGAGCGGCTGCACCTGAGCATCAACACCGTGCGCAACCACATCCGCTCGACCTACGAGAAGCTCCACGTCCACTCGAGCACCGAAGCCGTCACCAAGGCCCTCAAGGGCCGCTTGATCTGCTGACGGAGGGCCTCCGGCGGCGGGCGCAAAAACGCATCCGCATGCTCTGCCGCGCCGCGCGGCGGACGGCTATGTTGGCCGCGAGGAGGCCAACCATGACCGCCAAGGTCCCGTTCACAGTGTTGCTTCTGACCGGCTGCGCGCTCGCCACCGCCGCGAGGGCCGAGTTCCGCATCTCGAACAGCCCCATCTCCGCCTGCTCCGGCAGCTTCACCGACACCGGCGGGCCGACCGGGAGCTACTCCCCCGGCGAGCTCCTGGTGGAGACCATCTGGCCGAGCCGACCCAACAGCCGCGTCGAGCTCTCCTTCACCGCCTTCGAATCGGCCTCCAGCAGCGACCGGCTGCAGGTCTACAACGGACACAACACGTTCCAGCCCCGGCTCCTCGACCTCAGCGGGCCCCGCTCGCCGATTTCGGTCGAGTCGACCGCCACCGACGGCAGCCTCACCCTGCAATGGACCGTCGCATCGACGACTGCAGGTCCCGGTTGGAAGGCGACGATCGGGTGCCTCCCCACCGAGCAGCGCATGCGCGAAGCGGCCGCCGAAGTGTGCTCCGCGGACTTCACCGATTCGGGTGGCACGGCGGGTCCGTACTCGAGCTTCGAAAGCTCGGACCTCATCGTCTATCCCGCCCAGAGCGACGCGCAGCTGGCGGTGGCCTTCTCGAGCTTCGACCTCGAGCCCGGCCTCTCGGATCGCCTCTACGTCTATGACGGCGCGGGAGTCGGCGGCACGCCGCTCGGGGTCTACTCGGGATCGTCGCTGCCGCCGAACCTGCACGCGACCAATCTGGCGGGCGCCCTCACTTTCCATTTCGTCTCCGACGGCACCGTGGTCGGCGCCGGCTGGCAGGCGCAGCTCTACTGCGTGCAGCCGATCAAGAACGGCACGGTGTCCGCCTGCGGCGGCGTGTCCACCGACAGCGGCGGCACCGACGGCCCCTACGGCAACGGCGAGCTGCGAACCCAGACCATCGCTCCCACCGAGCTGGGAGGCAAGGTCGAGCTCACCTTCGTCGACTTCGACAGCGAGGCGGGTTTCGACACGCTGTCGATCTACGACGGCGCGGACACCACGGCGCCGCTCCTCGGCACGTTGAGCGGCGGCTGGCCAGGGACCGCGCCGGTCTTCACCTCGAGCAGCGGGCCTCTGACGCTGCAGTGGAGCTCCGACGGGGCGCTCACCGGGCGTGGGTGGGCCGCCGCGATCAACTGCGTCTATCCGATCGACGCCGGGCCGGTCACCACCTGCCGCGCAATCGCGGTCGACACTGGCGGCCGGGGTGCCGCCTACCGCAACGACGAGAGCTTCGCGCAGACCTTCACGCGCGCCCGCCCCTTCGCGCAGATGGGGTTCACCGTCTCGGAGTTCAACAGCGAGGCCGACTTCGACTTCCTGCGCGTGCGCGACGGCCTCGCGGGCTCGGCGCAGATCGGCGCGCTCACCGGCGTCCCCGCCGTGCCGGTCTCGTTCCGGGCGACCAACTCGCAGGGCAACCTGACGCTCGACTGGTCGACCGACTTCTCGAACGTCCGCAGCGGGTGGTGGGGGACCGTCGCCTGCATCGTGCCGCTCTTCGCCGACGGCTTCGAGAGTCGGGACGCCGGGCAGTGGGCGTTCGCCGTGCCGTAGCCGCAGGGAGGTAGATGTGGCCGGGCATGTGCACCATGTGGGTGTGCCTCGGGACGGTAGGTGGTGATCGGCCGATGGAACGAGCCGAGCCCGGCGTAGAGCGGCACCGGCGGCGGCGTAGGCGATGGCGCCGCCACGTGCCCCTCGTGCTGGGCCGCCAGGGGCATGGCGGCGAGGGCGAGCGCGCAGCCTGTCGCGATCCATCGGGCCCCTCGACCCCACGCCGGCCGCTGGCCGGGCCGCCGATCTAGCGGAGAACGATCCTCACTCATTTGCCGGCCCTCCTTGTCGCCGCCGCAGGTGCGTCCTGGCGGGCGCGTCATGCTGGGACTCTGCGCAGCGCGGCCCGGCGCGGATTTCCTGGCCAGTCGATTTCGCCCGATCGCCGCGCGCTCGCCGCGGATTGCGCCACCGCTCGTGCACCGCGGGGGCTTGACAGGCGGGCACGCGAGAGTAGAGACTAACTTCGAAAAAAGAAGTTATAACTTCGCAATAAGAAATGACTCGCTATCCCCAGTTCTGCGCCCTGGCCCGCGCCGCCGAGCTGCTCGGCGAGCGCTGGAGCCTGCTCATCGTTCGCGAGCTGCTGCTGGGGCCGCGCCGCTTCACCGACCTGCGCGGTGGCCTCGACGGCGTCAGCACCAGCGTGCTAGCCAAGCGCCTGGCGGACCTCGAGCGCGACGGGCTGGTGCGGCGACTGGAGATGGGCCCGCCGGTGGCCGGCACCGTCTACGAGCTGAGCGAGCACGGCGCCGCCCTGCGGCCGGCGATCTACGAGCTGATCCGTTGGGGTGGGCGGTTCCTGCTGCCGCCCCGGCGCGGCGAGCGCTTCGACCCGCAGTGGCTGCTACTGGCGCTCGCGGCCTGCGCCCGCGAGCGTGATGCTCCTCCGCACGCGCTGCAGCTGCTGGTCGCGGACCAGCGCCGGGAGCTGGCGATCCACGTCGCCGGCGGACCATCGGGGACCACGGTCGAGGCGCGGCTCGCCCCCGCCGATCTGACCATTCGCGGTCGGGCGCGGCCGGTGTTCGAGCTGCTGACCGGGATCAAGAAGCCCGCCGAGGCCGCGGCGAAGGGCCGCTTGCAGCTCGCCGGCGACCGGCGGCTACTCGAGGTTGCCCCGCGCTTCTTCGCCACTTCGAGCCGGCGTCCAGAGAACGGTGAGCCGGCTGCGCCGGCTGAATGAGCCGATTGTCGATCGGCAGATCACGACGGAAAGGAGACCCGCAATGGCTCATGAGCTCGAGACCTTCCTTGCCATCTGGGACGGCGAGGCCCGCAAGACCGCCGACCTGATGCGAGCCCTCCCCGAGGACAGCTATGACTTCCGACCCGACGCGGGCGGACGATCGGTGGGCGAGCTGGCTTGGCACCTGGCCGAGGGGGACGCCTACAACAGCCTCGGCGTCGAGCAGCGGGGATTCGATCGCGGCGAGCTGCGGCCGCCGGGCATCGAGCGTCCCCGCACCATCGCCGCGCTGGCGTCTGGCTACGAGCGCATCCATGCCGAGGCGGCGGCGCGGCTGCGGCGGCTTGCTGCCGAAGACCTCTCCGCCCGCGTCCGCTACTTCGATGGGAAGGAGCGACCGATCAGCGACGTGCTGTGGTCGGGGATTCTCTTCCATCACATCCACCACCGCGGCCAGCTTTCCTGCCTGTGCCGGATGGCGGGGGGCGTGAGCCCGGGCATGTACGGGCCGAATCGCGAAGAGATGAAGGCGATGAGGGCGCAGGCGGGGCAGGCCCAACAGCAAGAGAAACAGCCGCCGGCGACCCAGGTAACCGCGTGACCACTGAGGAGAAGCGATGAGCAAGCACGTGTTGGCCGTCTTCGCCTACGTCGTGGCGAGCTTCGTCACCCAGGCGATCTCCCACTTCGCCATCAACCGCGAGCACTACGCCGCCGTCACCTACATGCGCCACGATCCCATCTTCGCGTTCGGTATCCTGTCCATGCTGATCCAGGGCGCGGCGCTCACCTTCCTCTACTCCCGCACCCGGACGGCGGGACGCTCGATCGGCGATGCCCTGCGCTTCGCCTGGATCGCCGGCAGCATCCTCGTCAGCTACATAGCGCTGGCCGAGGCGGCCAAGTATCCGGTGCCGTCGATTGGCTCCTGGCTGACGGTCGAGATCGCCGCCGGCTTCGCGCAGTTCACGCTGTACGGGGCGCTGCTGGGCCTCATCTACACCCGCCAATGGGCGACCAGCGAGCGGGAAGAGCGGCTGTCGCCCGCCCAATCGTGATGCCGGCGCCGCCTGCGCCGGCGCACGCGTTAGTCTCAGCGCTATGGCGTTGCGCGTCGCGGTGGCGCAGGCGGCACCGGTGCCCTTCGATACGGCGGCCAACCTGGAGCAGGTCGCCCGGCTGGCCGGCGAGGCGGCGGCCGCAGGTGCCCGGGTGGTGGCGTTTGGCGAGACCTTCCTCTCCGGCTACCCCTCCTGGCTCGACCACTGCCCGGGCGTCGCATTGTGGGGCGACGAGGGGTTCAAGCGGGCGTTCGCCCGCCTACGGGGCGCCAGCATCCTGGTGCCGGGCACCGAGACCGCCGAGCTCTCCGGCATCGCTCGCGACCAGGGCGTGGTCCTCGCCGTCGGCGCCAGCGAGCGCGTGGGCAGCGGCCCCGGCAATGGCACGCTCTTCAACTCGCTGCTGCTGTTCGACGCCGACGGCCGACTCGTGCTTCATCACCGCAAGCTGGTGCCGACGTTCACCGAGAGGCTGCTCTGGGGCCAGGGAGACGGCCGCGGGCTGGGGGCGGTGGAGACGGCGGTCGGTCGTGTCGGCGGGCTGATCTGCTGGGAGCACTGGATGCCGTTGGCCCGTCAGGCGCTGCACGACTCGGGCGAGCTGCTGCACGTGGCGCTGTGGCCGGCGGTGCACGACCTTCACCAGCTGGCGAGCCGTCACTATGCCTTCGAGGGCCGCTGTTTCGTGCTCGCCGCCGGGCAGCTCCTGCGTGCCGCCGACCTGCCGACGGAGCTCGCCGCTCCGGCAGAGCCGGCGGAGCGCTGGCTGCTGGCCGGTGGTAGCGCCGTCTACGGCCCCGATGGGGCGTGCCTTGCAGGCCCCTTGCACCAGCGCGCGGAGATCCTGGTGGCGGATCTCGACCCGCAAGCCGCCGAACGGGAGAAGGCCACCCTCGACGTCAGCGGCCACTACCAGCGCCCCGACGTGTTCCGCTTCGCCATCCGCCAGCCCGGCGATGACTAGGCTGGCTGAAGTCAGCCTGCAAGCCGCGCTCGCACCAGGGGTGCTCGCCAAGGCCGTGGCTCAGGCGCCGAGGCCGCGCCGCAGCAGCCAGGCGAAGGGGCGCAGCGGCAAGCCGAGAAAGCTCCCGGAGACGACGCCGCGAGCGAGGCGGCGGCGGCGCACCAGGCTCTCGACGGCCGCCGCGCCGCCGCCGAGCAGCATCACCAGATCGACGACCTTCCCTGAGCCACCGGCGACGTAGTAGAGGGCCAGCGCCGCGGCGATGGTGCCGAAGATGACGCCGACCACGGTGCTGCGCCGCGTCTGCAGCGCCGGATCGTAGTCGTACAGGCGAGCGAGCGCCGCCTGGCGGCGGGCATCGAGCATCCCCCACAGCGAGCCGCCGAGAGCGATCCACATCTGACGGTCGGCGAGCACCTGCCGGCGGTGCAGCCGCTCGACCTCGTCGGGCGCATAGTCGACCGGCGGCGCGCGCAATACCTCATCCGGGTAGGGGCGCAACACGAAGCGGTGGCGCGTCGCGGCGCCGACACCGATCTCCTGGCGTTCGACCGCCGCCCAGTAGGCGCCCGCCCAGCGAATCGGAGTCGAGTGCAGCGTCCAGTGCGGCTTGGGCAGGCGCGAGACGATCTCCAGCCCGGCGGGCTCGCCGCCCCTGGCCGGCAGCTCGCGCAGCTCGTCGCGCACGCCGGCGAAGGCACCGGCCGACGCGCGTCGGGCTCTTCCCGATCGCCGCGCTGTCGCGGCCAGCAGCTGCCGCCACCCGCTGACCACGAGCACCACGGGCAGCGAGCCAGCCGGCTCGCCGGTGACCGCGCGCACCAGCCGCACCGCGGCGTCGACGAAGACGAACACGGAGAGCGGCAGGATCCGCCCGATCCACAGCAGTCCGGGGTTCTGGGCGGCAAACAGCGGCAGCCGCACCACCGCGATGCCGAGGGCCGAGAGCACGAGGGCCGGCACGAAGAAGGTGAGGCCCGAGAGCAGGGTGGTGCGGACTGCCGGCAACCCCAGCTGGCGCTCGATCCGTTCCTGGTCCTCCGCCGGCAGCAGCCCCACGAAAGGAGTGAGCAGGAGCAGCAGGGTCGCCGTCTCTTGGCGCCGTGCGCGCTGACGCTGGCGTTCATGCTCGCGGCGGCAAGCCTCGGCCGACAGCTCCTGGGGAGCGCGCAAGGGCTGGCGCTCGTCCCAGGGGGCCAGGTAGTAGACGAAGCGGCCGGCGACCTGCTCGGCACGCACCACCTCGTACCAGGTATCCTCGACGCGCACCGGGGTGCCGGCGAAGGTGGCGCGGATCTGATCGCCCTCCTCGCGGGCCCGCCACCCCTCCCACTCGCGCCGCGAGTCGAAGCGCAGCGGGAAGGGCGTGCCTTCGGAGTAGCGGGTGAGCCCATCCCCTTCGGCGAGCTCGCGCCGTACGCCACGCGGCGCGCCGCCGCTATCGGCTGGCGGTGAGGTCACCGACGAAGGATAACCGGTTGCGTCAGTCTGGCTCGAAAAGGCCGGCGGCGTTCGCTCGCCGCGGCAAGAAGGTCGTTACGTCGGAGAGCGACTTGCGCCGGATGTCGGGCACCACGGCATCCGGCGCCGGGTAGCCGGTGACCAGCAGCAGGAACGGCCTCTCGTTCTCTGGCCGCCCGAGGATCCCGTTGAGGAATCCCATCGGGCTAGGCGTGTGCGTGAGGGTGGCGAGGCCGGTGTGATGGAGGGCCGCGATCAACATGCCGGTGGCGATGCCTACCGACTCGATGGGGTAGTAGTGCTTCACCTTTCGGCCGCTGGGCAGCAGGCCATAGCGCTGAACGAAGATAGCGATCAGCCATGGTGCCGTCTCGAGGAACGGCTTGTCGGCATCGGTGCCCAGGGCCTCGAGCGCGGCGAGCCATTCGGGCGGTGCCCGCCGCTCGTAGAACTCGCGCTCTTCGACCTCCGCGGCGGCCCGCAGGCGCGTCTTGAGCGCCGGATCTTCGATGGCCACGAAGTGCCAGGGCTGCAGGTTGGCGCCGCTGGGAGCGCTCGCTGCCGCGCGGAGGCAGCATTCGATCAGCTGCCGCGGGACGGGGCGGTCGGAGAACTGCCGGACGGTGCGGCGGCGCGCCAGCTCGGCGGCCATCGCCTCGGCGCGGGCGAGCATCTCGGCCGGCGGGTACTCGCGGTAGTCCGGCAGGGCCACGAAGCGCGGCATGGGAGGCCGCATCGTATACCCTCCCATTGCGGCGTCATCTCGCAATCATTCGCCGGTGTCGCTCGTTCCCATCATAGGTCGACATGAGCCTGCGAGCCCTGGGCAACGCCAACGCCGCCGACCCGCGAGTGTCGAGCGAGCTCGACGCGTTGCTCGCCAGCGGCTACCGGTATGCCTTCTCGTTGTCGCACGACGCCGCCGAGGCCGAGGACCTGTTGCAGGACGCCTGCCTCGGCATCCTCGCCGCGCGCGCGTCCTGGGAGCGCGGGTATCTCTTTTCCGCCATCCGCAGCCGCTTCATCGACCGCTATCGCCGCCAACGCAAGGTGCCCTTCCTGTCGCTCGAGGGCAACGACGAGGGGCCGGCTGGCGAGTCGGCGAGCTGGGAGGCCCCCGACGTGCTGGAGAACGGCCGCCTCGAGCGCGCCCTGAGTCAACTGCGGGTGGAAGAACGGGAGACTCTGTTTCTGGCGATCGTCGAGGGCTATACCGCCGAGGAGATCGGCAGGCTGACCTCCCGTCCTCGCGGCTCGGTCCTCAGCCTGCTGCACCGGACCAAGGCGAAGCTGCGGGAGCTGCTCGAGAGAGAGGCCAGGGTGCATCCATGAGAACGCGCGGGATCGACGACCAGATCCGGGAGCTCTACATGGCGCAGCGGCCGACGCCCGAGGTCATGGCAAGGCTGGTGCACGCGATCGCGCAGGGGCATCCGGCCCAGCGGTGGAAGGCATGGGCGCGAGTCGCTGCCGCCGCATTGGTCGTCGCGCTGGTGCCGTTCTTGTGGTGGGCCGCCCACCAGGTATGGAGTGTGCCGCCAGACGTCGGCGGTCTCGTCGCACGCGAGGCGGCGGCCGGACACAACGGCAGACCGCAGCTCGAGTTCCGCGCTGGCGACTACTCCCAGCTGCGCGCGGCGATGAAGAGCCTCGACTTCCAGCTGGTCGAGCCGTCGATGCAGCGCCAGATGCGGATGCGCCTGCTGGGAGCACGCTACACCAGCCTCGGCGGCAGCCTGGCGGCGCAGCTTGCCTTCGTCGATGTCCATGGCAGCCCCTGTACGCTCTACGAGGCCCGCCCGGTGGGCGCGCTGGCGACCCTGGCTCCAGGCGATCACCAGGTCGACGGGCTGCGCGTCACGGTGTGGATGGAGAAGGGCCTCGTCATGGTGCTGGCGCAGCCCTTGGCCTAGGAGACAGAGGACGTCGTGCGGAGGCAAGACCGTTGGTCCGTGACGCGCTGCGGCGGTGCGAACGTGGTGGCGACGTGAGATCGCCGGACGGACGGCCCGCCGAGGCTCAGGGGCTCTAACGATCCCTCGCGCAGTCGTGGTTCTCACTCAAGACCTGGGTGAACGGTACGTCATGGGTTCTCCCGCAGCGGCGGCAGCGGGTGGCTCGCTACGCGCCCGGCCGCCTCGCGAGGCCTGAGTCGTCGCAACCCCCTGACTGCGGCGTGTCGCCGTGCCGGGGCTCGAGGGCCTTGGGGCCTCGGCGGGGATGAGAATGCAGCGACCGCGCGTCTAGTAGACATGCGACGGCCGCGCCCGACGGGCCAGCGAAGGGGACGCTGCGCGGGGAGGTGGCCAGCGGCGGCGACGAGGTGACCCTCACCTATCAGGCGTGCGACGCTCGGCGCTGCCTGCCGCCGCGGACCGAGCGCCTTCGCCTCGAGCCCCACCCGCGTTGATTGAGAGAGCCCCGGGGGGGCAGGCTGGGAGCAGGGCTCGGTCGCACTCTCCCTCCTCGCCGGCGCGGTCGCTTCGGGCCGCCCCTTGACTCTCGAGTCGAGTACAGGGTCTATGCTGACCGCGATGCAGAGAGACACGAGAGCTCAGGTACTCGGGAAGCGCCCGCGGCGCTCGAAAAGACAGCCAGGGAGGGTGCCGCTGTTCCAGGCGGCTCTCGAGCTCCGGTCGGATTCGCCCGCGGATGCGGTCGTTCCCGCCGACGGCCGCGAGGGGATTTACATCGGGACCAGTCTCGGCACTGTCACCGGGAAGCGACTGAGCGGGGTCATCCGCGCCTCGTTCTACTCCGGGGACTGTCTCTATCCTCTCGCCCGCGCGGGCCAGCTGGTTCCCGACGGTCTGCACCTGTGCACCGTGAACCCGGGCATGATCATCGACACGCGCGACGGCGCCCGGATCCGCGTAGACGGCAAGGGATACGGATTGCGCGATGCGGGGCACTACCAAGTTGGCGCCGCTCTCGTGTTCGCCACCGAAGCCCCCCGGTATTCGTGGCTGACCAGAACCCTCGCCGTGCTGGAGGGCGAGTTCGACGAGCGAACTGGGAGATCGAGCTGGTGCGTCTATCTTCCCAACGATCGAGCTCGCCCGCGCTATTGACCACCGTCACGCGCCCGGACGCGCGGCCGTTGGCTCGAGAAGGCGGGCGCGGAGGAGAGCGGCGATGGCCTGTTCTCCGCTGGGAGCTGAGTAGCCGCGACCGGGCGCGACTTGGGCGCCGCCCCGAGGCTTTGACTCCCTACTCGGGTACGAAAAGGAGGAAGGCATGGTACTGCGCGATCACATCGACAAGGTGGGCATGCTCGGTGCAGCCTTTGCAGCGGTGTGCTGTCTCGGAATTCCGGCCGTGCTTTCCGTCGTCACCGCGATCGGCCTCGGGTTCCTGATCCATGATGCGCTCCTCCTCCCGCTCCTTGCCCTCTCGCTCGGCGTGACCCTGTGGGGTCTGGCGTCGGGCTGGCGCCGCCACCACCACTCGTCAGCCCTTGTCGTCGCAGGCATCGCCTCGGCCGGCCTCGTGGCCTTCACCTTCGTGCGCACTTCGCGACCGCTCGCGCTGGTGTGTATCGGGCTGCTGGTGGGTGCGAGCATCCTCAACATCGTGCTGTTGCGCCGCGGACGCGCCATCGAGCAACCAGCGTAGAGCACGAGCCCGCCGTGGCGGCAACCGAACCAGGACGGCGTTCTCCCCTCGACCTCCTGATCATCGGGGCCGGGAGGACCTCACCGAGCCGCGTCGCGCGCGCAGCGAAAGCCGACGTTGTTGAAGGCGTGATCGGCGGGGCACTTGCCCCGGAAGCCCGGCCGGTACGAAGAGCAGTAGCGGCGCGAGCAGAACCAGGAGCCACCGCGCGCCACGGGGCGAGAGTCGCCGGCGGCGTACGCGCTCGCCGTCCACTCCCAGACATTGCCGATCAGGTCGTAGAGGCCGAGCCGGTCGGAGGCGAACGAACCCACCGGCGCGGCGTAGAAGAAGCCGTCGGCGAGCAGATTGCGCTGCGGCCAGCGGCCCTGCCAGACGTTGGCGCGGCCCGCCTCGGCGGCGGCGGCGGCACCCTGGTCGGTCGCACCGCCGGCTCTCGCTGCCGCTTCCCACTCCCACTCGCTGGGCAGGCGGCCTCCCGTCCACCCGGAGAACGCCCGTGCGTCGTACCAGGAGACGAGTACCGCCGGGTACTCGCCGCCGCCGGCGAGCGAGCTGCCCGGTCCCAGCGGATGCCGCCAGTCGGCTCCCGCCACGTACTGCCAGTCGCGCGTCCCGCCGCGAAAGACCCAGCCGCCGCCTTCGCGCTCGGCCGTGGTGCGATAGCCGGTGGCGGCGACGAAGCGTGCGAACTGCCGATTCGTCACCTCGTGACGATCGATCCGGAAGGGGGCGAGCGCGATCTCGCGCGGGGCTGCGCCGCGACCGGCATCACCGCTGCCGCCACCGAGCCGGTAGACCCCACCCGGAATCGTCGCCATCTCATCCGTGAGGCGCGGGGCGACGGTCGCGGCGACCCACGGGCGTTGCCCGTCCGTCGCAGCGGGCGAGTCCCGCGCTTCCTGCCACCAGGCAGTGGCGGCGAGAACGGTCAGCGTAACCAGCCCGATGGCGCAGAAGGCTGCGGCTCGCAAACGACCACCCCTCAGCGCGCTCTGCCGTAAACGACCGCCAACGTGAGGGCGTAGACGAGGTGATTGACGAGACTGCTCAGCCCCGCAAACCGGCCGCCGCCGCCGCAGGGATTGCAGGGGTTGCCGCCACAGGCGTTGGCCGCCTTCGTCGCGTCGGCGCGGTGACAGGGGTTGCAGGGATATCCGGCCGCGACTCCCTTCTTGCTGCAGGGATTGCACGGGTTGCCGGTCGCCGCCGCAGCCACCGAGGGCCGACAGGGGTTCGCCGTGCCGGCGCCGCCGCACGGATTCGTGACGCCGCTGCAGGGGTTGCCGCGCGCTCCCACCATGGCGCTCGCGGCCGGCATGACTGCCAGGGCGATGCCCGCCAGCGCCGCTCCGTAGAGCACCCCCTTGAGGATGCGGCCGTGCGCCTGCACGGGTCCGAGCAGCCAGGCGTAGAGCAGGCCATAGACGAGGCCCACCGCGAGATGGATGGCGCCACCGATCGCGTACTGGGCGACCGCGCCGGCGCCAGGCGCCGCTATGCCACCGAGCATCTTCAGGATGTTCTGGCCCAGCAGCGCCATGGTGACGGTGATGACCGCGGTGGCGACCAGGCCGGCGAGCCCTGCTCGGCCCCAATCGACCGTCTGGGCGGTCCCCTGGGACTCTCGCTGCGCGTCCATTCGATACCTCCTCTTGGCGACAGATGCTCACGTGGGCGCGACGCACGCGGCGGAGACGAGAGCCGGGAGAGACCCGATCCGGTACCTCCCCATCTGGCACGTCCGCCATCGTGACGACGAACGGCGGCCGGCATTGATTGCCGACCGCCGTTCGCTGGAACAGGGACGGGTGGGGGTTACGGCGCGAGCTTGCTGGTGACGTTGTCCACCAGCGCGTTGCCGCCCGCAGAAGCATCGGCGACGCCGGTGGCGAAGGTGGCGAGGGTGTTCTCCCGCAGCACGTTGGAGCGGCTGTCAGCGGACAGTGCGATGCCAGTCTGGAAGCGCGACACCAGATTGGCGTACACGAGGTCGCCGGAGGGACCGCCCGCCGAGGCTCCGGGCGCCGGGTTGTAGCAGATCCCCAGCTGGCCGTGCTCGCCGCCGGCGAGCGTGTTGCCGGCGATGCGGTTGCCGCCGCTGCCGGCGCCGCGCACGAAGATGCCGAGGAACGTCTCGGTGATCTGGTTGTCCGTCACCACGACGCCGCGGGAGTCGATGAGCAGGATGCCGATCTCGATGTTGGGCGGCGCGCCGCCGAGGTCCTCGCCGTCGATGCGCAGGCCCTCGAGCCGCGCATTGACGACGTTCTGCAACAGGACGCCGACGCCGAAGCTGACGAGGGAACCGTTGCGGATGCCGACGTTACGGGCGCCGTCGACCTCGATGCCCACCGTCCCCGGGCCGCCGGGCCCGCTCAGGGTCCGGCCGCCGAGATCGATCGTCACGTCGTCGGCTTGCACGACGATGGCCTTCTCGCCGGCGCCGACGGCGAAGTCGGAGCCGAGCGTGTACAGGCCGGGCTTGGTGATGAGCGTCGCGTGTTGCAGGATCCGGGTGGCGGCGGCGATCACCGGCCGAGGCGGGTCCGCGGCGGCAGCGGATGCCGGCAGCAGGGCCAGGGCGAGGGAGCAGGCGAGGCCGAGGCGGCGGATGGCGGTCATTGGCGTCCTCCTTGAGGTAGCGTCACCCGGGCAGCGGCGGGGCAGAGCCCGCGTGTAGTGAACCGCCGCCCGTCGAGCTGCGGAGAACAGGCGAGGTGGCGACGAAGTTCCCACGGGGTTCCAGTGATGCCGAGCAGGCCGCGGGCGGCCGTGCGCCTGCCGCCGGCGCCGAGGTCGCCGGCGCCTTCCTCGCCGAGGCGACGCCGCACCTGGAGGGGCTGTCGCGGGTGGCGAGGCGGCTCATGGGCACCCGCGAGGACGGCGCTGACCTGTTGCAGGAAACGCTGTTGCGGGCCTTCCGCACGTGGAGCTCGTTCCGCCCGGGAACCGACAGCCGTGCGTGGCTGTTCACCATCCTGTACTCGATCTTCGCCAACCGCTGGCAGCAGCGCCGGCGGCGCCCGCTGGACGTCTCGTTGCAGGAGATCGAGGAGCGGTTCGAGCACGAGCTCGCCGCGCCGACGTGGGAAGATCCTTTGGACCACCTGCAGGCTGGACGGCACGGGGCGGGCGAGGCGGTCGATGCGGCGCTCGCCTCGCTGCCGCCGGAGTTCGCGGCGACCGTGGTGCTGGTCGACATCGAGGAGCTGAGTTACGAGGAGGCGGCCCGGGTGCTCGCCTGTCCGCTGGGCACCGTGCGCTCGCGGCTGGCGCGTGGCCGGCGGCTGCTCGCGGCGCTGCTCTCGGGCTACGTCCGCGAGCACCGCTTGCTGCCCTCGAGGATCAAGGGAGGGAGCGGCCCATGAGCGAGCGCTCCGGCCTCCACCCCGACGAGATGCTGCAGGACCTCGTCGACGGCCGCGCCAGCGGCGACGAGCGCCTCGCCGTCGAAGCGCACCTGGCAGGATGCATCCGCTGTCAACGCTTGCGGGACTCTCTGCTCGCCACGCGCCGACTGCTGCGGGCGGCGCCGGTCGAGGCGACGCCGGCTGAGCTCGGCGCCGTCTTGCAGCGCGCGATTACCGAGGGCACCGGCGCCGCGGCGCCGGCGGAGCGCTCGGCGCGCATCCGTCGACAGTCGTGGGTTCTGGCGACGGCGACCGCCGCTGCCCTGGTCCTCGTGCTGGGCGGGATGGTCGCCCGCTGGCGCGCCGCAGAGCCGGATCCGGTCGACCAGCTGGTCGGGCTGCGCGCCGCGGCATCGCTGACGTTCCTCGACCGCGACCCCGCGGCGCTGGAGGGGCACCTCGCGGCCGCGCTCCCATTCCGTCCCCGGGTCCTCGACCTCGCGCCGATGGGCGTGCGGCTGAGCGGTGGGGGGACGGTGACGGTCGCCGGCGTACCGGCGGCGCTCATGGCCTACATCACGCCCGACCGTGGCCGGCTGCTGTGCGTGATGTGGCGCGGCCACCTGGCAGCGCTGCCGGCGGAAGACAGCGTGCGCCGGCGTGCACCGTTCACCTTCCGGGTG